>QWJF01000020.1 GCA_009391835.1 Chloroflexota bacterium
AAGCAAGTAATTAAATAGGGCGGTCCGTCCACTACCAAGGTGAGTGAGCCCGGTGGGTGAGGGAGCAAATCGCACCCGAACTGCTGTTGTCTTGGCGGAAGTCATACGGATTAAGCGAGGTCCAATGCCCGGTGTCGCACAATCACGCTTTCGACTAGCCCAATGCCAAGCATGAGGGAAAGTAGTGAACTACCACCAGCGCTGATGAAGGGCAGTGGCAGACCAGTAACTGGTAACAGTTGAATATTCATACCGATATTCACTATGGTATGAAAAGCAATCGTAGTCGCCACACCATAGGCCAAAAGGGCTCCAAACGTATCCTGAGAGAGGCGCGCGGCTCTGACGCATCGCCAGATGACGAAAAATAGCAAGCCAATAATGATAATGTCCCCAATCAGACCGAATTCGGCCGATATCGCCGAGAAGATAAAGTCATTATGGCGCACTTTAAGAAAGCGCAACTGAACCTGACTGCTCTGCCCATAGCCCTGGCCCAAAACGCCCCCCGAACCAATGGAAATCAGTGCCTGGTTTACGTTGTAATTTTCGCCGTGTCTTGCATCCGGGTCCGGGAAGAACAGGTTAATAACTCGTTGTTGTTGGTAGTCTTGCAGGAATGGAAAAATCGCTGCGGCCCCAACGATGCCAAGCAATCCGAAAAGAGCTAGGTGTTTGAGCTGCAGTCCGCTGGCCCATAACAAGGCAAACCAGATGACAAGCAAAACGATGGACGTGCTCAAATCCGGTTGCAGCAAGATAAGCGTAACCAGGCCCAGTGTACTGAGAATGCTGCGGAATATCCAGACCGGCTGTTTTATTCGTTCGCGGTTGCGAGCAAAAAAATCTGCCAACAAAATGATCATTGTGATTTTCGCAAGCTCAGAGGGCTGGATGAGCACTATACCGATATTTAACCAACGCGCTGCGCCGAAGCGCACATTTTCACCTTCTGCTCCCGCGCCGGAAAGGGCGATGAATAGCAATAGAATTGCGAGAATCACATACAACACACGGCTTACCGATATCCATAACCGATAATCTTGTGAGGCCGCGATAACGATTACGACCAACCCAGCCAGGGCATAAATGATCTGGCGCCCGACGATATCCAATTCAATGAGTTCAATGTTGCCTGCAATGGTTGAGCGGATCATCGCCACGCCGAAAATGATCAGCACCGCAACTGCACCAAGCAGCCAAAAATCGAAATGTCGCCAAATGGAAGATTTCACGAGGTGAGCCTTTGAAAACGAATGGAAACTAGTTGCCGTGCCGCGGTCGGGTGGATTTGAGCGGAATATCAGCCAGCAAGCGCTGGGAACGGCCTTCGTGAGCAATTTCGATGCGCACCGCGCTTCGATCCACGTCCATATGACGCGAAATCACTTCAAGCAATTCATTCCTTAGGTCATCCATCATTCCTGGGGGCATGTTCGTACGATCGTGAATCAGGAGCAACTGCAAACGCTCTTTTGCGCTATCCGCGCTCTTTGCTCTGCCGGAAATTCGATCCAGAAAGCCAGCCATTTTAATTGCTCCCTGCGCGGATCAATTTTGAGATGCGACCGAAAAAGCCATTTTCGCCATCTTGAGGAGCAAAGGGCACATCCTTGCCTGTGACGCGTTCGGCTATGTCTCGGAAGGCCTGACCCGTTTTGCTCTTTTTGTCCATCGCGATAGGCGAGCCTCGGTTAGTGCTAACCAGCACAGCTTGATCCTCCGGTACGATGCCGATCAAGTCAACGGCAAGTAATTCGAGCACATCGGCCGCAGCCAACATGTCGCCTTTGTTGACCATGTCCATGTTTATGCGGTTAATCACCAATTGGGCGGGCCCCTTTTCCTCGGCTTCTACGATTCCAATAATGCGGTCTGCATCGCGCACTGCGGATACTTCTGGATTGGTTACCACGATCACCTGATCAGCAGGCGCAATTGCATTCCGAAAGCCGCGTTCAATCCCTGCCGGCGAGTCAACAATGATGTAATCATAATCGACTCGCAATTCATCGCAAACGCGCTGCATGTCGCTTGGCGAAATGGCATTCTTGTCGCGCGTTTGGGCGGCTGGAATCAGGAAGAGGGTCTCGAGACGTTTATCCCGGATCATGGCTTGGCGCAATTTACAGCGGCCTTCGACCACGTCCACCAGATCGTATACGATGCGATTTTCCAGGCCGAGCACCACGTCCAGGTTGCGAAGCCCAATGTCCGCGTCTATGCAGACCACTTTATGGCCCAGCCCGGCCAGCGCCGCGCCGATGTTGGCTGTGGCAGTGGTCTTGCCCACGCCGCCTTTGCCCGATGTGATTGTAATAACTTGTCCTGCCATAGTAGTTTCGTACCAAACTTCCTAATTAAACCGGTTGCGCGGATGGATGAGTGACCGTTTCCCAGGGTTCAGCGAGCACTTTCCCATCTTGAACATAAGCAATTTCGGGCTTGGGCTCACCACGCTGCTCGGGCGGAATAGCAATATAACCCGCGATACGCAACTGAGTGGGCGAAAGGTCCAGTGCACAGACAACTGCTGCTTCGTCGCCTTCTGCACCGGCGTGCACCAAGCCCCGCAATCGGCCCCAAACCACGACATTGCCGCCGGCAATTATTTGTGCGCCTGGATTTACGTCCCCGATCACAGTAACGTGTCCGGGGTGCTCCAGGTTAGAGCCAGACCGCAATGTGCGCTGGATAAGTGTTGCATCACTGCCTTCGATCTCTGAACTAACCTCTGTGAGGTCTCCGTCGCCCTCAATGTTGTGAATCCTCGTGGCAAATCCCAGGGTTTGAGCGGTCCGCCGAGTAGCCTCGGAAGTGCTTAGGATTGCCCACAAAGAAAGGCCACGGTCCGAAAACTTGTCACGCAGCTTGCCTAAATCGGCAGCACCAATTTCGTGTTGGGCGACGTCTAAAATTAATTTGGCGCCCTGGAGAAAATCGTTTTGCCGCTCGATCTCGTTGATGAGGGCCACTTCAAGTTCAGGCCACTGGCCATCGTCAAATGAGACCAGCAAACCTTCGCGGATGCCTTTGATGTGTACGTCTGGGGGCATAGTTTGCCTCACTGGCCGAATTATAGCATCCACAAAATTTGGGCGCTAAGGATTACCAAGTTCAGAATCGACAGCCTTAAGTTCAAAATAGGCTTCGATGGTTTTGACCACGATGGGTCCCGCTACGCTGGCGCCTTCGCCGCCGTTGTAAACAAATGCAACCACGGCAATTTCTGGATTTTCATAAGGGGCGTAGGCTACGGTCCAGGCATGTGTTGGCCAATTGCCAGGGATACACAGATTCTTATTGAATGCTACCTCGTCACAATATTCAGCCGTCCCTGTTTTTCCTGCGGCTGTCACGGTAACATTTTGGAACTCTTCTGCCAAAGTGCCGAATTGCACCGCGCTGCGCATGCCCTGCTGGACGGTGTCAATCACCCAGGGTTCCACGCTGGTAAGTTCACCAGTTTCCTCACAAGCTCCAATGCCCGAAGGGTTCGTATAATGCTTGATTATTTTGTCCTGGGTAATATCCCAGCGCTGCTGCGGCTCAAAGCTTTGCACAATATTGCCCTGCCCATCAACAATTTCGCGCACCAGAGTTGGCTGCATCATTGCGCCATCGTTGGCTATCACTGCCGCGGACATCAGCACCTGGAGTGGGGTAGCCAGGTCAAATCCCTGGCCGACGCTCGCAATGTAGGTATCTCCGGTAGACCAGTTCTCGCCTTGAAACCGGCGCTTCCAGGTCGGTGTTGGCACCAGCCCCTCAGTCTCATACGGTAATTCGATTCCTGTGGTGAGTCCATAACCCAGTGCATTTGCATACGTGCCCAGGCGGCATATCCCCAAGCCATCAATATCCTCGGGCGGGTATCCGCCACCCAGCTTGTAAAAATATACATTGCTGGAATTGGCAATGCCGCCATTGAAATTAAGTTGGCCGAAACCTGCATCGTTCCAATCAACGAATTCCCGGCCTTGCCCCGGATCGCCCGCGTAGTATTTTTCCGTGATCGTGATAAATGCTGGGGTTTGCACTATTTGTTCCGGAGTGACTACCTTCTCATTCAAAGCCCCCACTGCTGTCACTAGTTTAAAAACCGACCCAGCTGGCAATTCAGCACCCGCCGCGTGGTTAACCAACGGATCGGTCGAGTCGGCAATCAACTGCTCGTAGTAGTACGCGGGGATGAAACGCGCCATGCGGTTGTTTTCGTAGCTTGGCCAGGAGACCATAGCCAGGATTTCCCCGGTTCTCGGATTGATCGCAATCACCACGCCGCTGGTCATGCGAATCTCGTTGAGATAAGTGTTCCAGAAGTTTAATTCGCCAGTTAGGATTGTTTGCGCCGCTTGTTGCAAGCGAGTGTCAATCGTCAGGATAACGTTTTGGCCAGAGACGGGGTCAATCGGGGGCTCTACATCTCGCAGGATTTGCCCGGCCACATCCGTCTCAACCAATCGGCTTCCGGGGAGGCCGCGCAGCAACTCATCAAAATAAAGCTCCAGGCCGCCATAGCCAACTTTATCTCGATTAGGCACGAACCCCAACGCGAGCAGTTCGGCTTCATCCCGCGCCGGTATGGGGCCAAGGAAGCCAATCACGGCGGCCGTGAGGTCGCCGGTGGGGAAATCGCGCACCGGCTCAACTTCTACTTCCACGCCCGGCCAATCCACCGCCATTTCAGCCACAGCCAAGGCTAATTCCCTGGGAACGTCACATTGGATGGAAACGGGATCAAAGGGCGAAAAGGAGCTTTGGATACTGACCATTTGGGTTACGCCAAGATTGTCACCGCAAGGAATTAGGGGGTCTTCAATCGAACCCAGGCTAAATGGCACACCAGTGACATCAGCCAACTCAAGTTCAATTTCCATGATCTCGCCTGCGTCGTCAGGCAAATTGGCTGGAATTACGTTGATGTTGTAGGAGGCGATATTGCGAGCCAGGACGATCCCATTTCTGTCGTAAATCACTCCTCGCTGGGGAGCCAGGCTTATTCGCTGGATTCGATTTTCTTCGGCCTGGCCGAGCCATTCATCGTACTGCACGACCTGCAGGTTAAACAAACGGATTGTAAATATGACAAAAATTAGGCCAATGACGCCAAGAAAGGAATAAACGCGCAAACCCTCAATAGGGCCTTTGCTGCCGTTGGAAGATAGGCTCATCGAGTGGCCCCTGCAGGCAGCAGGAACTTGCTCAATTCATTCACCAGAGTCTGGGCGGGAAGCGCCAGTATCATATTGAAAACAATGGAGGGCAACACAACCAGGTTAAACGCTTCAATGAGGCTGATTGGATGCGCTCCTAACCAGAGATAACCCAGGGTGATGCCATCGATGATTAATGTGCCGGCCACTACGGATGTAAACAAGGTAAGCAAAGGAACCTGCCAAACACGCTGCCTCAGGAATTGGCAAAAAGCGGCAGCTGCGCTGTAACTTAGTAATAGTACCCAAAGCGGCAGCACCGAGGATAAGCTCAACATTAAGCCGGCACCCAGGCCCCAGTACCAGGACGGATGAATGTCCTCCTGTAAATTCCAGGACATCAAAGCCAGAAGAACAAAGTCGGCGGGGCCGCTTAGCAGCGTAATGCGATCTGCTAGTGTGACTTGCAAAACAGTCGCCATGAACAACAATAAGATACCGAAGGCAATCGTCATGAGCTTAGGGCAGGCTTTGCTCGCCGTTCGGCAGCAACGGTGTGAGGTCAACCGGCTGGAAGTTGACGATGACCAACACGATCTCTAGCCGCGTGAAATCTACCACCGGCTGCACGGACGCGGTTTGAAACAATGCGCTTGCCTCCTGGCGAACATTACTCACTTGCCCTACAAGAATGTTGGCAGGATAGCCGCCACCGATTCCTGAGGTCAATACTAGGTCGCCTGCCTGGAGCCCCGCATCTTGAGGGATCAGCTCAATGGAAAGATCCCCCGTAAGGCTGCCCGAAAGCACGCCATCCACTTCGGAAGGCTGGATTTGCACGCTTACTTGCGCGGCTGGGTCGGTGATCAGTTGCACTCGCGCCGCCCCGGCGGTCACCTGAGAAACACGTCCGACCAGACCCAACTGCCCCACGATGGGCATGCCACGCCGAATGCCATCATCCGAACCACGGTTGATAATGATGTAATGAAGAAAAGGGCTTGGATCCCGGCCGATGACAGCAGCTGCCTGGTAGCTATTTTCTGGCCGGGCGCGCGCAAAATCCAACAATGCAGAGAGCAATTCAACCTCAGACACTTGTTGTTGCAAGGCAATGATCTGCGTTTGGAGGTTTGCGTTTTCTTCACGCAATTGTGCATTGTCCAGTCTTAAACGGGCCAGATCGGATGGGGCATTAAGAAAATCCTGAAGCGATTGGAACCGAGTGTAGAACCAACCCTGCACGCCAAAGACAGGCTCGAGGGTTCGATTCAAGATCGGCGAAAGGTAACCGCCCAGCGCCAGGAACAACAATCCTGTCGCAATCAATACTAAAGTGATGGTTTGTAGAGATGAATTATCGCGCTTCTTCATTGAGGTAACTGCAGGCGCGCCGAAGCGCGAACTACTCGATGTGTAGCAGCAAGTGCCCGTATGCGTCCATGTCTTCAAGCACCATCCCCGCTCCGCGCGCCACACAGGTCATTGGGTCTTCAGCCACCCAACAGCGCAGACGCAGTTCTTCTGCCATTCGATCGGCCAACCCTTGCAGGAGCGCCCCCCCGCCACTTAAGCAAACCCCGTTGTCCATGACATCGCCCAACATTTCGGGGGGGATATCGTCTACAGTTTCCTTGGCGGCGGCAACGATCGTATCGACTGAATCAGAAAGTGCTTCCCGAATCTCTACAGAAGAAAGCTCTAGAGTTTCTGGCAGACCAGTCACTAGATTTCGCCCCCGCACTGTCATTGTCTTCTCTTCTTTGAGGGGAAAAGCCGAACCTATCTTAATTTTGACCTGCTCAGCCATGCGTAGCCCAATCAGCAAGTTATACTTATTGCGGATATATTGCAGCACGGCCTCATCCATCTCGTCGCCAGCCACCCGCAATGAACGGTACTCACCACGCCGCCCATTGAATGGACGGTGACTTCGGAAGTACCGCCGCCGATATCCACAATTACGGTGCCGCCCACCTCATTGATCGGCAACCCAACAGCCAGGGCTGATGCAGTCGGTTCTTCGATTAGGTAAACCGCGCGCGCCCCAGCCAGATGCGCCGCATCGTAAACCGCTCGTTTCTCGACCTCAGTCACCCCCGATGGCACTCCGATCACTACACGCGGCCGCGGCAATGGCACAATGCTCTGCTCGTGAGTTTTGTCGATGAAATAAGCGAGCATTTCTTCCGTAATTTCGAACTCAGAAATCACACCGTCTCGGAGAGGGCGCACCACGACTACGTTAGCCGGCGTTCGGCCAAACATTTCCTTGGCCTCTGCCCCAACCGCGATAGGCTTCCGCGATTTCTTTTCGATAGCTACCCAGGAGGGCTCGTTGATTACGATGCCTTTATCGCGCACATGGACTAAGGTATTGGCAGTTCCTAAGTCAATACCAATATCCAGGGAGAAGAACCCCAGAAACCAATTCAGCGGATTAAACGCCACAAAAATCTCCTGATTTGCTAAAAACCCTCATAATATTATGTACTATCTGGCCCTGATTTGCACACAGGGACCCAAAAATATTTTATTTGAATTTTCCTTAAACGTGGGGAAATGCAGCCAGTACCAAAACGCTGTATTCTACCATGCAGCCGTTTTTCAACCTGAGAATGTTATAAGAGTGCCGTTTGACGTGCAAAGAGTGTCCCGAGGTATAATTCGGCACTTAAATTTAGGAGTTGCCTATCGAGTAGCAAATTACTGGGAAAAGAGCGCAAGGCCCAAGAAATTGGGTGACGAGGATGAGGGTTCTCTGTCGCAGGGCAGAGTTAAGCAGTGTAGATCGAGCTGTGAAAATCGAAGGATCAGCGGATGCCCTCCGGGTGTGCCACACCCGACCTTTTCCCTCCAGAATAAACGCTTTTTGCCAACGCCGCGCGGGTAACCGGGCGGACAACGCTGGGTGTAATGGCTACAAACTAATGGGTGCCGGTGAAGCCGGCTTCCAAACAGAGTGAACGGAGGGTTCCCCCCATGTGTGGAATCGTAGGATATATCGGGCCGCAGGACGCGACGCCCATAATTTTGAATGGCCTTAAACGGCTTGAGTATCGCGGCTACGACTCGGCAGGAATAGCCGTACTCGAAAACAACCATATAGAAGTTCGCCGCGATGCTGGCAAACTGCATCGCTTGCAAACCATCGTGGAAGAACAGCCTCTTCACGGTCCGCTGGGGATCGGGCATACGCGCTGGGCTACGCATGGCGAGCCGAATGCTCGCAACGCGCACCCCCACATGGGCTCCACCGGCGATGTCGTGCTGGTTCATAATGGGATCGTGGAAAATTACCTGGTGCTGCGCGATGAACTCGAAGCGGAGGGCGTCGTCTTTAACTCAGATACCGACACGGAAGTCATTGTGCACCTCGTCGAACGTTACATGTCCCAAGATGAAAGTATCGAGGACGCTGCCCGTAAAGCGCTCCGCCATATAGAAGGTCATCACGGGATCGTTCTGTTTAGCGCCAGCCATAACGATCGTATCGTAGCTGCTCGCATAGGGAATGCTGGTGGGGTGGTGATCGGTTTCGGCGAAGACGAGATGTTTGTGGCCTCGGATCTGCCCGCAATCCTCGAACATACCCGCGATGTGGTATTTCTCGAATCGGGCCAAATGGCTGTCGTGACTCGCAGTGAACTTAAGCTGACTGACCTTGAAGGCAGCCTCATCGATTACCAAACGGAAACCGTTTCTTGGGATCCCGTTGCGGCTGAAAAAGGCGAATATCGCCATTTTATGCAGAAGGAAATCTATGAGCAGGTGCGCTCATTGACGGATACGATTGCTGGCCGCGTGGATTTTGAGAATGGCGAAATTCATTTGGATACCTTGAATCTGGACAAGTCGCTTGCCAACCGGATTGAGAAGATCTACGCAATCGCTTGCGGAACCGCCGGTTATGCCGCGATGGTGGGCAAAGTGCTTATTGAGCGTATCGCTCGCATGCCGGTTGAATTCGATATCGCCTCAGAGTTTCGCTACCGCGATCCGCTTGTAAACGAAAATAGTGTTGTACTGGCCATTAGCCAATCTGGGGAAACAGCCGATACGCTGGCTGCAATGGCAGAGGGCAAAGCTCGTGGTGCTACGCTCTGGGCGATCATAAACATGATTGGTTCCCAGGCAATGCGCATAGCCGATGGCTATATTTCCATGCAAACTGGGCCAGAGATTGGGGTAGCTTCCACCAAGGCCTACACTGCGCCGCTCATCGATCTATATATGCTGGCCGTGTTGCTAGCTGATCTTCGCGGCACAATCAATCCCGATGAGCGCATGGCCTTGGTTTCTGAATTGAGACACGTGCCAGGTTGGGCAGCTGCCTGCCTGGAGCGCGATGCCGAGGTTGAGAAAGTTGCGCACGCAATAAAGGACATGACCCATTGCCTTTATTTGGGGCGCGGTATCCATACCGCAACGGCTTATGAGGGAGCCCTCAAGCTCAAAGAGATATCCTATATCCATGCCGAAGGCTATCCAGCCGGGGAAATGAAGCATGGCCCCATCGCACTGGTGGATAAGGACATGCCCGTAATTGCGATTGCCACCCGGGATCCTTGGTACGAGAAAATGATCAGCCAAATCGAGCAGACTAAGGCGCGTGGCGGCAAGGTGATCGCTGTGGCTACCGAAGGCGACAAGCTCATTCCCGCACTGGCCGATCATGTGTTGTGGGTACCGGAAATGCCTTGGATGCTGAGCCCAGCAATTACCGTGATCCCGTTACAGATATTGGCTTATCACATTGCTACGTTGCGAGGCCTGGACGTTGACCAGCCCCGTAATTTGGCCAAGAGCGTGACTGTGGAATAGAGCGTCAGACGAGACGTTTTCGAAAGATAGGGCGTGTCGCTTTGCGGCGCGCTGCTTTTTTAAACCCAGCTTTTTTGAACAGGGCCGCAGTTCCGGTAAATAGTGAGGCCTGTGCCTTGGTTAGGCCACCGGTATCCACTGGGTAAGCCTCTAAAATGCGCGCGCCCTGCGTTTTTGCGTAGTCACACGCTCCAGCTAAAAGCTGCGTTGCCACGCCTGCATTGCGGTACTCTCGGTGGATAAAGAAGCACACAAGCGACCACACCGCTTCCCCGTCAATCGGCTTGAACAACGGCGAACGACTCAGCCGGCCAAAGACTTCGCGCGGCCCCAAAGATAGCCAGCCCACGGGCTTGCCATCTAAATAACCGAGCAACCCTGGGACCTCGCCTTGCGATACGATTCCCTGCATGGCCGCTTTGTTGCCTTTATTCCCGTTGCGGTCAAACTCAGAAGATTTAACCCGCCACCACATACACCAGCATCCGCCGTAGGCTCCGCAGGGGCCAAATAGCGCCTCCAAATCATTCCATAGGTCCGCAGCTACCGGACGAATGTCTAAAATTTGAAGTGGGGTGGTCATTCCAAAATCATACCGCGCTACGCTTCCTCGGCCACCTCTTTGAGCCTTTGCAGCTTGTCGCCCCAGAAGCGTTCATAGTTCCGCACCCAGGCCTGTACCTCATTGAGTGGGCCAGGTCTCAGTTCGTACCACACCTCCCGGCCGCGTGCCTCCTGTCGAACAAGTTCTGCCCCACGCAAAACCCGCAAGTGCTTACTAACGGCCGGTCGGCTAATTTGAGGAAAGAGTTCGGCGATGTCACCCGCTCGCCTTGGGCCTTGATCTGCCAGCGAATCCAGTATGGCGCGCCGAGTGGGATCAGCGATGGCCTCGAACGCGCTTTTGTATGCCATGCTAGCTCCCTGCTTCTACCGCCTCTTTAAGACTCTCCAATGTTTTCGCTTGTGCCCAGCCTTCAATGTGTCCTTCGTACTCTTCATTCGCAAGCTCAGCGCCTAGTGTTTTGAAGCCACTGTGGGTCAGTGTCACACGTGTGCCACCACCGCTCGGCTCAAGCCGGAAACTGACCAGAGTGTGGGTTGGCCACTTGTCGCCCAGCTCTGAGGTCCACGTAAATGTGAGTTCCTCCTCGGGTACGATTTTTACAACCTTGCCGCTAAAGCGATAAGGGCCTTCTTCGGGTACCTCGCCCTCCATCTGAAAGGCTCCGCCCACCCGGTGTTCAAAGATGAGGGTGCGCGCGAACCATTCGTTCATGCCTTCTAGCGTCGCCAGCTTTGCCCACACCTTTGCGGGTGCCGCCGCGATCTCGATTTCAAATTGAATCTTGAGCTCCTCTGTTTCGTGAATTGCCAGCATGTCGCCTCCAAAAGTGTAACTGAATGGTTACATAATAGCGCGAAAATTCAATTTGTCAAGTCTTGGTTCCTGCGTCAGATTACAAAGGGAAAATTGCGCGCCACGTCCAGAGTGCGGCCATACCGAGCAAAATCGTCAGCAGTAAATTGCGCGAACGCCAGGCAATGAAAACCGCGATCAATCCAGCAAAAAGTGGCGCGTTGTTCAGCCGCAGCGCCAATTCTCCACCCGGGAGGAAAACTGCCGGAAAGATGATCGCCGAGAGCACAGATGCCGGGACGAATTTCAGCGCCCGAAAAACACTGGGGGGCAAACTGGTCCGGCTGAGCCAAACCAACACGGGGTAGCGAGTTGCAAAAGTGGCCAGTGCCATGCCTGAGATCAGCAACCACTCGTTCATGCGAGGATCCCACTGGCAGCAGCGGCGCGGCTTTCAAGAAAAACTCCCGTGCCGATCCCGACGATCGCGGCCAACAAAAGCCCGGATTGATTTGGCAGATTATTTGCCAGCATAGCTGTGCTGCCTGCTACCAGCACAGCCGCCAGGGTGGGGCGGCTTTTGATCTCAGGCACCAGTATGCCGATAAAGGTCACCACCAGCGCGAAATCCAGCCCCCAGTTGCGCAGGTCGGGCATCGTCTGGCCGGCACGCACCCCAATCCAGGTCATCAATTGCCAGTTCGCATACATAAATATCTCAGAACCCAGCAAATACCAGCGTTTGGCTGGCCCTACGGGTGCATGTTCGAAATAGCGTGCGGCCACCACGAAAGATTCGTCCGTCAGCCAAAATCCAAGCGGCAAATACCAGCGTTGCGGAAGCCCTTTAAGGTGGTGAGCAAGTGTGGCGCTATACAGTGCGTGCCGCAAATTCACAATAAGCGTGGTTAGCACAATGATCGGCAAATTGGCACCGGCCGCAATCAGACCCAATGAGATAAATTGGGCTGCCCCGGCAAACACAACCGCCGACATGGCTGCTGCGCCACCAGCACTAAGCCCGCTGCTGACAGCTACCGCGCCAAAAATGATTCCAAAGGGAATGGCGCCAACAATCAGCGGGAATGTATCCCGCGCCCCGGCGAAAAAGGCAGTCTGCCGCTCCGCGTGCTTGGGAGAGGTCGGTGAGTTGGGTTTATTCAACGGGCGCGAAGGGGTCGATTTCGGATTGCACCTCTTCAGGCGCTTTACGCTGAATAAAGAAGCTAGCAAGAAAAACAGCAATGATGCTTGCCAGCGCTAACAAGATAATCAATCGCACGCTTGCGTTTTCTGACTCAGGATATTGGCTGGCGTTGATTTGGGAGGGCAAGGGATCGCCCGCACTAGAGCCCGCTCCATTGGACGCTGTGTGTACTTGGCTCGCAAGCAGCAATGGCGTCACGGTGGGAACCGGCGTGCGCGTGGGTCGCGGGGTCAGTGTGGCCGGTTCCGGGGTTGGAGTAGGGGGGTCGGCCTCTTTGAGGATAATCTCGTCGCCGGGAAAGATAAACGAGTTCAGCGTCAGGTTGTTCAACGCAAGGATCGTTTCGAGGGGCACCTCGTAAACTGCGGAGATGGTCCACAGCGCCTGCCCCTGGCGCACGATGTGGACCAGGGCTCCATTATCGCGTGGCGTGGCCTTGATCACCGGGATGGTCACAGGTTGGGCTACGACTGGACTTCCGGCGTCCGTTTTGTCTGGAACGTAGGACGTCCCCCCGGCGATATGCCCCATCACTGCGGTGTAATAAATGCGACCGTTTCCATCGGATGCCACGCCGATCCCCAGTTCAACATAATCTGCATTCAATAGATAGTAATTGTGTTCCGAAGAGTTCTGCCACCAGGTGAGCGCGCCCTGTGGGCTTTGGTTGCTACCGCCAGTAATCAGCTCCGAAATGAAAATAACCTGGCCGCCGCCGTAACCAGCCGCGTAGGCCCGGTCGATGGGCCGCGAGCTGCCTGGCCCGCCATGCGTTACCTGGCCAATAGAAGCCTGATAATCTGATTGCCCCTGGGCGGTCTGCATCAGGATCGAATTTTGGCTTAGCGCTGGTACGCCGTTAGAAGTCCGGTAGTTGTTAATCAGACCAAACACTTCAGCCGCGGAAGCTCTTGGTTCTTTATGCGGCGCGGCATATGCCACCGAAGCTTTGGCCGGAAGCAGCGCAATAATAATGAGTAGTAGGATTATTTTTGAGCGGGACATAGGGGAGGCCCCTGAAGCTAAATTTTAGCGCATCCAACCTGCTTTGACTTCACCCCGCATGAAACGGGTAATGCGCTCGATTTCAGGATGATCGATTTTAGCAGTAGCCTCGATCACTGCCTCGTGATCATATTCCACAAAGTAGTGTTCCAGTTTGGTAGCTTCTTCATTAGCCTCCAAAAGCACATAAGAGGCGCGCAGTTCTGGAGGAAACGGGTTACTCACGCTACCCAGATTGATCAAGCGTATGCCATCCACATTGGCTTCCATGTGGTAATGAGTGTGCCCAACGCAGACTATATCCGCCTCGGCCTCTCCGAATAGCTTGCGCAGCGCTTCTTTAGATAGTTCGGGATGCAATCCTGAACTATCATCGCTGCCCGGCGACGAATGCACCCCCAGGAAGCGAGTCCCATCCGGCAACGTTACTCGGTGTTCAAGCGGCAAGGATTTCAACCAATCTAGCCATTTCGGGATCGCCCTTAGATAGCCCTGTGTCCAGGCGAAACTTATATGTAATTCTGCAATGGCTCGGGCCTTCTCTGTGTCAAATCCATCGAATTCAGCATCCAATGCCAGACTTTCCACAAGATAACGGTCCGTATTGCCACGTGTAAAAACAGCATTTGGGAGTACTGCGACCCGTTCGAGGCAGCCCACTGGATCGAAACCAATGGCGGCATAATCGCCGAGTAACCAGTATTCATCAATGGGTCCTTGCACCGCAATATCTGCTAACACAGCATCTAACGCAATGGAGTTGCCATGAATGTCTGAAAGCATTGCTACGCGCATGGCGAAATTATACCCTTTCCGAAGGGGAGTGCTGAATGGCAAACACACATTGGGGAAGGCTCTCGGGACCCGGTGCTAACTTTGTTTTTTGCGCTACTTTGTGGCCAATTAATCGTTCAAGCAAAAAGGCGTCCATCGTGCATAATTCGGGGTGCTCAGCAATCAGCCCCGCGTAAGGGCATTGACCCAGAACGAACTGGGTTCCCCCGGGTCGGGCCTCCCAGCGTGGGCGGTAGCCCAATCCGTTGAGCCGTTTTACTGCAGCCACGAGCCGTTGCGTGATATGCCCGGCAGATAGCGAAACTTTGCCCGCCAGCTGGGCCGCGAGTTGCTTCAATCGCGTTGTGTTTCGTTTTGGGAGCTGCGGTTCAGCGATAAGAGTTAACAGCGCCTTTGCCAATCCCTGGCTGTTCTCATCCTGCGCAGCTACGCTTAGTGCATAGAGCTGCTCGGGTCGGCCTCGCCCCTTGAGAGTTCGGTGACCGATGGGTTTTACTAGGTCGCGTTTCTCTAGGATTTTTAGGTGATGGCGCAAATTTGCGGGCGTCATGCCGAAGGCCTGCCCCATTTCGTGCGCGCTGGCGCTGCGCTGACTTTCGAGAAAATCGAGGATGTGTTGTCGCGTGGCCTGCATAGGCCGATTATAGGGCAGCGCTCGAATTATGCAAAGGAATATTTTCTTTATTAAAAACGTTGACAGGTTAATGCCCTAAAGTATAATGTGAAGTAATGAACAAAGGCGAGGTGCCGCCCAAGCCCTTGTATTGGGATGCCATATATGAAATCGCCTTGGCCCTAAAAAGCCAACGTCCACAAGAGGATTTGGAAGAAGCATCACTCGGTGACATCTTTCAGTGGACGATTGCCTTGCCAGGCTTCGCCGATGACCCTGACTTGGCGAACGAAGAGATACTGGCCGCAATTTATCAGGAATGGTTCGAGGAGAACAACCCCCTATGACCGAAATCAATGCAAGCCCAAATATGAATTCATCTGGCTATGAAATGCCGCCTGAAATGCGGCAGAACATTGCTATTACCACCCTAGATAAGATTTGGAATATGGGTCGCCGTTACTCAGTTTGGCCCATGATGTTTGGCTTGGCCTGCTGCGCCATTGAAATGATCTGCACCGCCGCTAGCCGCTATGATTTGGCCCGCTTCGGGATGGAAGTGATGCGCCCCAGTCCACGCCAATCCGACCTCATGATCGTTTCTGGAACGGTCACCAAAAAGATGATTCCACAGATTGTGCGCCTCTACAATCAGATGCCCGAGCCCAAGTATGTTTTGGCGATGGGCGCTTGTGCTTCAGGTGGGGGCCCATTCAAAGAAGGTTACAACGTAGTGTCCGGTGTTGATAAATATATTCCCGTCGATGTGTATGTGCCGGGCTGCCCACCGACGCCACAGGCATTGCTGCACGGCCTGATGAAGCTGCAGGAGAAGATCGATAGCGAATCGATCACCAGCGTGCGCTGGTACCAGAAAGAGGCCATCGAGGCTATTCCCGTGCCCATCCTAGGTCCGGACATCATAGATCCGCGCGATTTCCCGACCATCAAAAGCCTCACCCAGGGCAAACCAGCGGCCGCTGAACCCGCTGCGGAAACAGCTTAAGCGAAGGACGAGTAATGACTGACCAAGCCCCAGTGATAGAAAAACGGATCTTGAATTGCGATTTTCGGCCCTGAAGCGCGATGAGCGTGCCGGCTATGAAGGCCATATTGTGCCCGCCAGTAGCCTGCTGGAGGTGGCCAAAGCACTCCGCGATGAGGATGGCTTCGATTTGCTTTCCTCTGTGACCGCCGTTGATTACCTTACCGATAACGAGGAAGAAGAGAGCTTCTTTGAAGTCGTTTATCACCTCTATAAATCTACCGGCGGTGGCGCAGAAGTGCTTCGCGTCCAGGTCCCTCGTGAGAATCCCGTGGTTCCCTCACTGGTGGAGCTCTATCCCGGCGCTGATTTCCAGGAGCGCGAAGCCTGGGATTTAATGGGTATCAAATTTGAAGGCCATCCTGATTTGCGCCGTATTCTCATGTGGGAGGGCTTCGCGGGCCACCCGCTACGCAAGGATTGGAAAGAAGTTTATTTCGAGGAAGAGGCCAAGCCCTTCGGCAACCGCTGGCCGGGTGGTCAAGTCTACCGAGTTGAGGATCAGAATCCCTACGGCAAGAATAACCAGTATCCTGATGGATTTGATCCCGAAAGTTGGGTTGAGACCGAAGATCCACTGCTCTACGAGAATCTGGAAAAGGCCGCCCGCGAGTACACCGAAGACATTGACACTGAACAGGTGGTTGTCAATCTTGGCCCGCAGCATCCCTCCACCCACGGCGTGTTCCGCATGGCGGTTCGCTTGGATGGTGAAACCATCGTGGCGCTTAAGCCAGTGATGGGCTATCTACATCGCAATCATGAAAAGATTGGCGAGCGCAACACCTACATCATGAATATGCCCTTCACGGATCGCCTGGATTATTTGGCCTCGATGAGCAACAACTTTGGCTACGCCTTGGCTGTTGAGAAGTTGATGGGGGACAAAGTCGCTCCCCCTGAGAGGGCCGAATACCTGCGTGTGATCATGGCCGAACTCACCCGCATTAGCAATCACCTCTGGGCTATCGGCTTCTTACTCAACGATCTGGGCGCTTTCTTTACGCCAGCTCTGTATGCAATCGAAGAGCGAGAATTGATATTGGATATTTTCGAGGCCACTGCTGGCTCCCGTATGATGTGCAACTACTTTCGCTTCGGCGGGGTAGCGCGGGATCTGCCTGCCGGTATTCTCCCGCGCATGAAGGATCTAGTCAACGAGCGCCTGCCGCGTAAGATTGATGAGCTCGATCTCTATTTGTCAGAGAACGAATTGGTGCGCAGCCGTGGCGAGGGCGTTGGCATTATTACGCCGGAGGATGCGATTGCATTCTCCGCTACTGGCCCCGTCCTGCGCGCCTCAGGTGTCCCTTACGACATCCGCCGCGCCGACCCCTATAGCATCTATGATCGCTTCAAATTTGATGTCGCGGTTCGCTATCATGGCGATGTCTACGATCGCTATATGATCCGTGTCGACGAGATGCGCCAGAGCTTGCGCATTTTGAAGCAGGCCCTAAAAGATTTGCCGGAAGGTGAGATTCTCACCGGACACAATCCTTACCAAGTGCGCGTGCCTGCTGGCGAGGCCTACGGAAGGGTCGAAGGCCCCAAAGGCGAGCTCGGCTATTACATCGTCTCAAACGGCAAACCCAGCCCCTGGCGCTATCATGTGCGCGCCCCAAGTTTTATCAACCTGACAATTTTGGAAAAGATGTGTGTAGGCCAGAAAGTGGCCGATGTGGTGGTCAACCTCGGTTCCATTGATATTGTGTTGGGCGAAGTGGACCGCTAGTTCGGAGGCATGAAATAATGTATGGTTTAGGAATACTAAAAGGCATGTGGGTGACACTCACCCATTTCGTCGATACCTTTGTGGACGACCTCCGCTGGCTTGGGCGACGCTACTACACACCCGAAGGAATTGCCCATCGCAGCAGCAAAGACAGCCGCGGCATCTTTACCGTGCAGTATCCGGAAGAGAAGTTGCCCGTCCCCGAGGAATTTCGCTATATCCCATTCCTGATCTACGATATTGACGAGAATGGCGAACATCAGGATCGTTGCACGTCGTGCGGCATCTGTGCCAAGGTCTGCCCGCCGCAATGTATTTGGATTGTGCGCACCGAGGATCCGGAAACCAAACGCCCGGTGCCCGAGCCGGTGGAATTCTTCATCGATATTGATATCTGTATGAACTGCGGCTATTGCTCAGAATATTGCCCCTTTCAGGCAATTCGCATGGATCACGATTACGAGCTTTCGTCCTTCGACCGGCACGCTGAACACATCTTCAATAAAGAACGGCTCTCCAAGCCAGCCGCGTATTACAATGAAATTCGGCCCGTGAATTTTGCCATCGATGAAGCAGAACGGGCCGAGAAAGCCGCCAAAAAGGCCGGCAACTGATCTTCTCCAACCAGGCCAAATTCAACGGGTGCCTAATTTCTCCCGTTGAATTTGCTTAATACGATGTACAACGACGACACCGAACTGATTTTTCCCAACCGAGTGATCACTGACCTGCGAGATTTGCGCGGTGCGTCTTGGCGTAAATTGGTTGATAAGGTTGCCAAACAGGAAGTGGATAAACCAGATCAGGTTGCCTTCGTGTTGATGATGGCGCGTGTGGATGGTTGCCTCACTTGCAACGCCGATTCATTTCGCGCCATGAAGGGCTGCACACAGTGCGCACAGGATGCCATCCGGCGTTTTCGGGGTGACGATAAAGAATTGGAAGGACTTTTCACAAAAGCTCGCCAGGAAGTGGACGAGGCCACCAAACCCAATGGCTGATTCAATATTAAGTGAAAAGCAAATTCTCGAGGCGCTAAGCAGTGTTCCGCATCCGGTATTAAAAGACGATCTCGTATCGCTAGGCATGGTGAGAGATGTCGGCGTCAAAAATGGGGCTGTAAGCTTTCGCCTGGTATTGATTACGCCCGCTCATCCCTTCAAAAGCCAAATTGAAGAAAAAGCTCGTGAGGCTGTAGAAAAGTTGGATGGCGTCAAATCGCTTTCCATCGAAATGGATGCCGAGGTGCCAGCGGATGGCCGCGTTCGAGCGGGCAGTGCTGCCGGGGTCCGCAACATTGTGGCGATCGCTTCGGGAAAAGGGGGGGTTGGAAAGAGCACGGTGGCAGTCAATGTGGCTGTCGTCTTGGCCGAACGCGGCGCTCGCGTTGGCCTTCTCGACACCGATATATACGGCCCCAATATCCCGCGCATGATGGGTGTGGAGCACTTGCCTGAGCCACCGGATAAGGATGGACGCCTCGTGCCGGCTGAAGCCTTTGGCGTCAAGATGATGTCAATCGGCTTCTTGGTTAAACCGGAGCAGGCGATGGTCTGGCGTGGCCCCATGTTGCACAATGCTATTCGCCAGTTCATTCAGGACGTGCAATGGGGCGAGTTGGATTACTTGATTGTGGATATGCCGCCAGGCACGGGCGATGTGCAGCTCAGCCTGGCCCAAACTACGCCCCTGAGTGGCGGCGTCATTGTGACCCTCCCGCAAAGTGTGTCCGTGGATGATGCCCGTCGAGGAATAGAAATGTTTCGCCAATTACGTGTGCCGATTATTGGCGTAGTCGAGAATATGAGCTACTTGCAAAACGAGGATGGCAGCATGGTGGATGTATTTGGCCGCGGTGGTGGTGAAGCGCTAGCCAAAGAAGCCCAGGTGCCTTTCATCGGGCAGATTCCATTGGATCCTGCAGTGCGCATAGGTGGAGACAATGGAAAGCCGATAGTTATTAGTCATCCGGAATCAGCCTCAGCCAAAGCATTCGTTGCAATTGCAGAAGACGTGGCGCTTAAGGCGAGCCTGGCAGCTCGCGCTAGCCAATCACAGGCAATACCCATTAAGATGGTTGAAGAATAATTATGGCCGAACTTCAAACGCCGCTCGTTGCGGGTATCCGCTTTCAAAAAATTGGCAAGCTTTATCATTTTGACGCCAGCCAAACGCCCGACTTAAAGGCGGGTGATTTTGCCATTGTGCAGACCAGCCGAGGAGTTCAGATCGGCCAGGTAGTGCAAATGATGGATGATCCGCCCAAGCCGGAGCAAGGTGGCTGGAAGTCGATTGATCGCAAGGCCACCCCCAGTGATCTTTTGATTTACCAGGAGTGGCAGAAAAAAGAAGTCAAAGCCATGATCGATTGCCGCGCCAAAGCCTCCGCCTTGGGCATCGAAGGGGTGAAGATTGTCAAAGCGGAATTCAGTTTTGATGGCGCAGGCCTCACTTTCCTCTACAACGCCGAAGACGATGGCGAAATAAATCTTGAAGAGTTGCGCACAGGAATGCAGCGAGAATATAGGGATTCGAAAATCGAACTCCGTCGTATTGGGCCGCGCGATGTCGCCAAAATTCTGGGTGGAATGGGCGCTTGCGGGCTTGAGTCGCGTTGTTGTTCTACATTTCTCACCGAATTCAGCCCCATCTCGATTAAGATGGCCAAAGCCCAGGGAATTTCCCTCGATCCCGCTGAGATTACCGGTATGTGCGGGCGTCTCCGCTGCTGCTTGGTCTATGAATACGAACAGTATGTGGAGGCCCGTAAGGTGCTTCCCAAGCGTGGCAAAAAAGTGATCACACCGATGGGGGAGGGCAAAGTGGTGGATGTTTATCCACTCAAACAGGCGGTAATCGTCAACTTAGTAGGCGGCCCGCGTGCTGAATTTCTCAAACATGAGCTTGAGCCTTGGGACGAACTCGAGGCCCTGCGCCGCAAGTCTGCAGCCCCTTGCGATCGCCACGAGAATGGCGGTTGCGACTGTGGCAAGGCCAATTATTCCACCAAGAAACCAAAAACCGACGATTAGCGAATAGCTCACGGCGAAAAGCCCGAGACGCTCCACGATCTAGAGATCGGATGGGTCGGTCGACCTAGAGATCGGCATCATCTGCGTTGTAATCCTTGTAATTATCAGCAGCATTACTGCTTATGAGAGTTTACAAGCTTTGCGCTTGATCGAATCGGATAAGCTGGGCCTCTTTAACGCGCAAAATTTGCACAGATTTTTGATGGGCAACATTACCCAAGAAGGCGTCAGCGGCGCCTTTATTCCCGTTTTCATCGTCAAGTAATAGAAACGCATTGACTTTTAGTTCGACCTTGGCTATACTTTGTTTAGTCTGATTTATACTATTAATAGCAATGAACCGACCAATAAGAGGAAAAATGCCCCGCAAGAAAAAGCCTTTTGACTTTTTGGAATATCTAGCCAATGGCTCTCAAGCCAATGGAAATGTAACCACAGATCGACTTCCCTCACTTCAGGAACTCAGCGAGCAAGAGGGGGTTAGCATCTCGGTATTGCGTGAGCAATTGCGCGTAGCAAGGGCGCTCGGCCTCGTGGAAGTTCGACCTCGCACTGGGATCCGCCGTCTTCCGTATTCATTTGGCCCTGCAGTACAGGAAAGCTTGTTTTACGCACTTGCGTTGGACGGTTCCCGTTTTGACCAATTTGCCGATCTTCGCAAGCATATTGAGCGTGCTTATTGGCGAGAAGCAGTCAGTAACCTGAAAGCGCAAGATCATGCTGACCTGAATCGTCTAGTCAATGAAGCGTGGACGAAGCTGCATGGGCACCCGGTTCAGTTACCCCACAATGAGCATCGTGAACTGCACATGGCAATTTTCCGTAACCTGGATAATCCCTTTGTGCTCGGCCTTCTCGAATCCTACTGGGAAGCTTACGAAGAGGTTGGCCTCAGCCGTTACGAGGGACTGGATTACCTGGAACAGGTGTGGTCCTACCACCGCAGGATCGTTGAAGCCATCATCGCTGGCGAAGTGGAGGCCAGCTACCAGGCTTTGAACGAGCACTTTGAATTGATCGACAAGCGCCCCGGCTTGGGCGTAAGCAAGCCCTAACAACAAGGAGCCATCATGGCAGCCACAAAAACAAAAGAGACAACCAAACAGGAAACCACAGAACGCATTGTCAACGATTTTTCAATGACGATAGGCACGATGAATGGGTCGGGCAGCCAGACGTCGAACCTCACCCTGCTACGGGCACTCTTCAAAATGGGTATCCCGGTTTCCGGAAAGAACCTATTTCCCTCCAACATTCAGGGCTTGCCCACCTGGTACACCATCCGGGTAAGTAAAGATGGCTATCTGGCACGTCGCAATACGCATGAAATCGTCGTTGCCATGAATGTAGATACTTTTGTCGAAGATCTCCAAAAGGTAGTTCCGGGCGGTGCCTTTTACTATGGGGACCACTTGAAATTTGATATTGATCGAGACGATATCGCCATTTACAGCTTCCCGGCCAAGCAGTTTGCTAAGGAGTCGGGTGCGCCCGCAGCCTTGCGTGATTATGTGGCCAACATGGCTTATGTCGGCGTCCTAGCCACCATGCTAGGCATTGAGATGGATAAGATTAAGCAGGCCCTGGATTTCCATTTCAAAGGCAAGGAAAAACCGATCAAACTCAATATGGATGTGATTGAAGCCGCCGCAGCTTGGGCTGCTGAAAATCTCGAAAGCCAGGATCCTTATCGCGTAGAGCGGATGGACGAAACCAAAGAATACATCATGGCCGACGGCAATACGGCCGCGGCTTTGGGCGCCATCTATGGCGGTGTACAATTCGCCTCTTGGTATCCCATCACGCCTGCTTCGAGCCTGGCCGAATCGCTCACCGCGCAGATCGGCCCGCTCCGCGACGATCCCGAAAGCGATGAAAAAACCTATGCCATCATCCAGGCGGAAGACGAATTGGCTGCTATTGGTATGGCCATTGGTGCCGGCTGGTCTGGCCTGCGCGCGATGACCTCGACCTCGGGTCCCGGTATTAGCCTCATGACAGAGTTTGCCGGCCTTGCCTACTATGCCGAGATCCCGGTAGTAATCTGGGATGTGCAGCGTGTAGGCCCAAGCACTGGGCTGCCCACACGCACCTCGCAGGGCGACATTCTGTCCACTCACTTCCTGGGCCACGGCGACACCCAAAACGTGATGCTGATCCCTGGATCAGCCCAGGAGTGCTTTGAATTTGGCTGGAAAGCCTTTGATATCGCCGAGCGACTGCAGACCCCCGTGTTTGTAATGAGTGATTTGGATTTGGGCATGAACCAATGGATGTCCAAGCCTTTTGAATTTCCGGATGTGCCGATGGATCGTGGAAAAATCCTCTGGGAAGAGGACATGAAGGATCTCAAAGAACGCTGGGGTCGTTACCGCGATGTGGATGGAGACGGTATTCCGTACCGTACAGCCCCTGGAAACAAAAACCCGCAAAGTGCGTGGTTCGCTCGAGGCACTGGCCACAATGAATTCGCCAAATACAGTGAAGATAGCGATATGTGGGAAGAGAATATGCAGCGCCTGAGTCGAAAATACGAGAGTGCGCATAGCCTAATGCCTGCGCCGGTACTTGAGCAGGGTAAAAATGCCGAAATTGGCATTATCTCCTTTGGATCCACAGATGTTGCTATTCTGGAAGCCCGTGACTTGCTGGAGCAGGATGGCCAGGGCACGGATTATCTACGACTGCGCGCGGTTCCTTTTACCAAAGAAGTGAAAAAGTTTATTGAAGATCACGAAGTTTCCTATGTAGTCGAGATGAATCGAGATGGGCAAATGTACAAGTTGCTTCAACTCGAATATCCGGAATTGACTGCCAAACTCAAATCGCTGACAAAACACGACGGCTTGCCCCTCAACGCACGTTGGGTGAGCAGTGCCATAATCGAATCGGAGGCAAAATAGCCATGTCCGAGAACGTAAAAACGAACGGTAAGCCAAGCAATATCAAGCTCAACGAGATCGGTCTTTCCAAGAACGATTACCGCGGTCAGCCCACAACGCTGTGTGCGGGCTGTGGCCACAATTCGATTGCGAACCAGATCATCGCCGCTGCCTACGAATTGGATATCGTCCCCGAAGATGTCATCAAGTTGAGCGGCATTGGTTGCTCAAGCAAAAGCCCTGCCTACTTCCTCAGTCGCAGTTTTGGCTTCAATAGCTTGCATGGCCGTATGCCTTCAGTAGCCACCGGTGCCAGCTTTGGTGATCGTCGGCTGAAAACCATCGCCGTGAGTGGAGATGGGGATACCACGAATATTGGGATGGGCCAGTTCAAACACATCATCCGGCGCAACGTGCCAATGGTGTACATCATTGAAAACAATGGCGTTTACGGGTTGACCAAAGGCCAGTTTTCGGCAACCGCGGAGCGCGGCCTCACGCTGAAGTACCAGGGCGCCAACCCTTACATGCCAGTCGATGTGGTCGAAGAGGCGATGGCTTCCCGCGCCACCTTTGTTGCTCGCTCCTTTGCGGGAGATGCCAGCCAGGTGAAAGCCTTGATCAAAGCGGCATTGAGCCACAATGGGCTCGCAGTCCTGGATATCATCAGCCCCTGCGTCACCTTTAACAATGGTGACGATGCGCGACATTCCTATGGTTGGGGCCGCGAACACAACGAACCTTTGCACGATTTCAGCTTTGTGCCACGCGAAGAAGAAATCCAGGTCCAGGATTTCACAGAAGGCGAAACTCGCACAGTCACACTCCACGACGGAGGCCAGATCGTGCTTCGCAAGATCGAAAAAGACTACGACCCTACCGACCGGGTCTCAGCCCTGCGCATCATGGAACAGGCCTACACTGATGAAGTGATGCTCACTGGCCTTATCTATATAGAGCCAGAGCGCCCCTCCTTGCATGATGTATATAAGCTGCCGCTGGAACTCCCGCTAAACCGAATGACCGAAAAAGAACTTCGCCCGTCGAAGGCTTCCATAAAGGAAGTCAACGCCGCGATGTTTTGATCCTCTGCTACATCAAGACCCTCCCGGAATGTGCATTCCGGGAGGGTCTTTTTGATTATGCATCCTCCTGAAACGTATACCAAATTGGGTTTGCTTGCAGGCCTGCTCGCTTCCGCTATCTGGGGCGGCATGTACGTTGTCAGCAAGGTTGTTCTGGAAGTAATCCCTCCTTTCACGCTCTTGAGTTTTCGCTTGGTCCTCGGAACCTTGGCCTTGGGGCTCTGGCTCGCTTGGCGGCGCAAACTTCCGAAATTGGATCGCTCCCAATGGCTGGGTTTTCTTGGGGTGGGGGTCCTTGGCTATGCTGTTTCGCTTGGCCTGCAATTTTTGGGAACCAGGCTTTCCAATGCCTCAAATGCCGCAGTTGTGACCTCAGCTACCCCTGCCTTTGTATATCTCTTTGCCGCCATTCTCTTGCACGAAAAGTTTTCCCGTCGGCGCTTGCTGGCCCTTGTGCTCTCCACATTCGGGGTCATAGCTGTAATAGATCCGGGGCGAGCCGCACTGCTTCCCGAACTGTGGCGCGGCAATCTCATCTTGGTGCTGGCTGCCATTACCTGGGCGCTGTACTCAGTTTTGGCCCGCAAAGCTACTCAAGAACTTGGCGCGCTCTCCTTCACCTTTGTTGCTCTTATCGGCGGATTGCTAGCCTCAGTGCCCTTGGCTTTCTGGGAATTCTCACAGAACCAGCCCATGTCGATGAACGCCTCGATTTTTGCCGGTGTGCTGTATCTGGGGTTGATCTCTACCGCTCTTGCGGCATGGCTCTGGAACCTCGCTTTTGAGCGACTGGAAGCTGGGTTAGCATCATTGACCTCTTTGCTCAACCCATGGTAGGGGCAGCGCTTGGTGTAATCTTGCTTGGGGAAAGGCTTCCATCCATGTTTATTCTCGGCGCAGCTCTCATCCTGTATGCGCTATATTTGGGCGTCGGCGTGTCGTCTTCAGTTGGGTTCGGTTCTAGAAACGTGTATTGATGCGAGTTGTAAACAGCTTGTTAAAGGGATTAGCTGTGTTGATCCTGGCAGGCGTAGTAGTTTTACTGCCTCTTAGCCTATTCCTGCGTGACTTGGGTCAATTGGTTTTTGATTCCGAAACTTCCAAACAATTGATCAAAGAGAATTTCCTCGATCAGGATTTTATGAGCAATCTGGCGCAGCAAACTGTACAAAGCATGCTCCAGAATTTAGAGCAAAGTGACGACCCTGAAAACGTGATCCTTCAACGCGGCATGGCGGAATTGGGTGATGAGGATTGGAACCAGCTCACGCAATTGATTGCCCCAGCCGAATTGCTTTCTGAGACCGCAGATAAATTTGTTGACGCTTATGCGTCGTGGCTGCGTAGCGAAAACCCCCTGCCTGATCTCGAATTGGATTTGAGTGGTTGGAAAGCAAACCTGAGAGAAAACGACCGCAAGGTAGTAGTAATCGTATTAGCTGCCTTGCCAGAGTGCACCCTTCAGGAGATTGCAGAACAGGCATTGGACGGGCTAACGGGAGGGGACGGGCTTGGTGGCGTATTGCCCCTTTGTCGTCCGCCGGAGCCTGTTTATTCACAAGTTCTGAATAACGCGGATCGCATGGTTGCAGGCATTACTGAGCACGCCCCGGACCAGATCAATGTATCTGATCTCCCCATTCAGAATACCGATAACATCGTAGCCTTTAAAGATAATTTGAACCGAGCTCGGCTTGTCCTCAATTGGAGCTGGTTGATGGTGGCTGGGCTTGGAGGGCTTGCAGTGGCAATGGCAGCCCGAAGCTGGCCTTCCGCATTGCGCTGGTCGGGGCGCCCGCTTCTCTTCGCCTCCCTGCTAACTACGCTATTTGGCGCCTTGATTTTGTTGGTAGCTGGCGGCCTCTCCGCAGACATAATTGTCCGCGTTTTTGAAAAGGGTCCATCGTTTTTGCCGGTGCTTATCTCTGGTGCTGGCGCGGGTGCGCTTGTCTTGGTGGGGAGGCCGCTGCTCTTTCAAGGCCTGGCTCTCCTGGTGCTTTCTATCGTGGCTATCAAGATGGCTAACACTATGGATCGCCGCGCACCCCAATTACAAGAAATGCCAGAAAATGTTCCGCACCCGGTGAGCACCACTCCGGTAAAGCGCAGGATCAAAAAGCGGGATCAGACTGAAGGGTCAGAGGAGCCTTAAAACTTAGTTTTATACGAAAACCTAAAAGGCGATGCATAGCATCGCCTTTTAGGTATGTTGCCCGATCGTATAAAGCATCGCCAGATTGGGTGGGCGCATAGCTCCAATCGGAAACCCCGATATCACCACCACCTGCTGCCCCGGCTTTAACGGGGTTTTGCTTAGGGTTGTTGCTTCCAGGCTGGCTAACATTTCCTCTATAGAACTGGACAATTTCACCAGATAGGGCTGGACTCCCCAGTAGAGTGCCATCCGGTGGTATGTGCGTATCTCAGGTGTGAAGGCAAAGATGGGCACGCGTGGCAACGCCTTGGACATCAACCGCGCGGTCCGTCCGGATTGTGTAAACAGGGTGATCGCCGCAGCATTTCGATCATGGGCTAATTCGCGCGCTGCCCGCGTAATGGACACCGCATCTTCACTGGTCGGTGAGGCCGCGCTACCCTTCCAATGCCCCCAGCGCCGCGCATTGCTCTCGGCTTCATGAATAATTGCATCCATCATCGCCACGGATTGCACTGGATATTTACCTACGGCTGTTTCGCCGGAAAGCATCACGGCGTCGGTGCCGTCCAGGATGGCGTTCGCAACGTCGGAGGCCTCGGCGCGTGTAGGCCGCGGGTTCTTGATCATAGAGTCCAGCATCTGTGTCGCCGTGATCACCAACTTGCCCTTGTTGTTTGCCGCGTCAATGATTTGCTTTTGGGCGATGGGCACTGATTCGGGTGGCATCTCAACACCCAAATCACCCCGCGCAACCATCACTCCATCCGCGACATTAATAATTTCATCCAGGTTTTCGAGCGCTTCGGCTCTCTCTAATTTGGCGATGATCGGCGTATCCATTCGATCCGGAGCATGCTGGCTGATTGCCTGGCGAACCCGTAGAATATCGACCGCAGAGCGCACAAAAGAGATCGCAACCATATCTACGCCCATCGCAAGCCCAGACGCTAAATCAGCCTCATCTTTGGGTGTAAAACCCGGAATATCAAGCTGGGTGCCAGGCAGATTAATACCCTTCTTCGATTTGAGTTGCCCCCCGATTAAAACCCTGGCCTGCACAATGTCCTTCTTGACCGCGGTGGCTTCAAGTTCAAGATTTCCATCATCCAGGAGGATGCGCCCGCCCTTTTTGACGAATTGAGGCAGTTCCGCAAAATCGACCGGGATGCTGCCGCCATTGGCGCCAGCCTTCGTGCTTAGCACTACTTCGTCTCCAGGCCGCAGTGCGATTCCTTCCGCCGGCAAACGTCCGACCCGGATCTTGGGTCCTTGCAAATCTTGCAAAATGCACAGGGGTTGCTGGTTTCGCTCAGCGATTGCCCGCAGCCGGTTAATCACCGCTTCGAAACCTTCGTCAGCCGCGTGGGAAAAATTGAGCCGCGCCACATTCATCCCCGCATCCACCAGTTTTTGGAGTGTCTCTTCGTCAGTAGATGCCGGGCCAAGCGTGGCCACGATTTTTGCGCGTCTATCCATAAGTAGCTGTAACCCTATCGCTTTGCACGAGTTGCGCCGTTAGTTCGAGAACTGCGTGTTCGATGAAATGCAGTTTCCCCGCAATCCATTTTCTGTGCACAATCGCACAGTAACCCGTAAGGTGTTCCCATTGGGTGCTGCCCCGCTTGCGATTGCCAAATAGGCAGTTTCGCCTGAGCCGAGCGTCGAAGCGCCCTTAGGGCAGGAACTCCGCGTCAAAAGGAATTCGTTGTTCCCGTCGGAGCTAGCCAGTTGCCCGCCTGCCGTTACATCCACCAGGTTAATCAACGAAGATTCGTAGGTTTCTGGCCCAGTGTTGGTCACCGCAATCATAAAAAAGACACTTCCTGAACAGGTGTTTTCTTGGATAAAGTTCAACGAAATACCCGGCGGCCTCGTGGGGGCGGGTGTGTTGGTAGGAAGCGCGGGTCCATCTATAAAGGGCAGGTTGTACACATCACCCAGGAAATCCAGGTCGCTGTCCCAAAACACCCAGCACGTTTCTCCGGCATTCTCGGGTTTGGGGACTTGCCACCATTCGCCGTCGCTGCTGCGCCCAATCACAGCGATCGCCTCTCCAGCGCCCAGGTCAGCCGCCTTGGCGAATGCTGCATTGGGGCCGATACGGCAAGCGGCCCCTCGAGGAGAAATCAACTGTGGCTCAATCGTTTCAAAGGTAGCTTCTGCCCCCGCCGTTCCTGTTCCTGAAAGGCGCAGTGCTTCGTTTGTTGCTTCCAGGCCCTGAAGTTCAGCCTTTAACGTGGCTTGCTCCGCTTGGGACGTCTGAAGCGCAATCTGGGCTTGCGCTTCGACCAATTGCGCGTCCAACGTTGATGCGGCAGCCGTTCGGGCAGCATCCGGACTGTTATTGCCGCAGGCCGCCAGCACAAAGAGAAATACTACGAAAATTGGAGTGAATCGCTGGGACATTCAAATATTGTACAGGGGATGGAACGGAACGAATAGCAGCTTAGTGGCGCAAAAAAAACACCTGTAGGTGGTGTTTTAGGAGCGGGTGGCGGGATTCGAACCCGCGCATGGTAGCTTGGGAAGCTACTGCCTTACCACTTGGCTACACCCGC
>QWJF01000021.1 GCA_009391835.1 Chloroflexota bacterium
CAGGATTCGTTCGCCTTGTTCCTGGGATTTCTCTGCTACAGCCAGCATTCGTCCCAACGCCACCTGATCCACCCGCCCCTCCAGATCTGCCTTCAATACCTCGCGCTCCAGTGCATCGCCCCTTTCATCGTTCCCAACCGACCACTCTGCCCCCATCACGCCCACCTCAACATCCTCCAAGCCAGCGCCCGAAAACAGCCCCGCCAGTTTGCGCCCCATCTCAACGTCCGCACCCCGCGCCGTCAGCGCTTCCCGTTGCAGTTTTCCGAACGCAACCAGTTCATCCGGATAATCAATCCGTCCACCGTAATCAGGTTCAGCCAGCGCCAACACTGCCCCGCCGGCCCGCGTAACTCGCTTCATTTCGCCGAGTACTCCCGCTGCGGCATCCACCCAAAGAAGCAGGAAATGACAATAGACCAGATCGAAACTACCCCCTGCGTAGGGCAAAGCGTGTGCATCGCCGCCGGTCAGTCCCGGCTCCGCCTTCTCCAAGCCCGAGAATTGCAAAGCTGGCAGATGGATATCCAACCCGTGCACTTCAGCTTGTGTCTTTAGCCCATTCAGCACTGCCCCGGTCCCGCTGCCCACTTCAAGCACCCGTTCCACTTCAACCATTCCGGCCCGCTCAAAAAGATGCGCGCGCAGTTCTTCTGTCCACCCAGCCTGTTGCTTATAGCGAGCATGTGCCTTCTTCAGTGAAAGTCCCATGCCTGTATTTTATCTGCAGCCCAAGACTCGGGCTGCCGAAAAACAGAGAATCAGAATTAGTCTCTAATCTCTGATCTCCAGTCTCAAATTTCTACTCCCCAATCTCTCCCTTGGCCGCTTATAGCTCCTCCCCTTCCCTGGTGTATACTAGATTAATGGCCCTCGAAATCAGCGCCCCCTCCAAATCCCTTTGGAAATCCTTGCGTGACGATGCCCTTGGCGTGGTCGCTGTTTTCACGCCTCGTCAGGCCCCTGCAATTGGCCTTCATCCGTACGATGTAATCACTGCGGATGGCCGCAACATGCGCATCCACCTCCGAGTGGAACCTTCTGGCAATGGTGTTCTCTTTGTAGATGTCACCGATGTTGTTCATCTCAATCACACCGCAACCTTGATGGCTCAAATGGCGCTTGAGAATCTGCCGATCAAAGCAGCCCGCGCCCAACTATTTGCACAATTCTCCGACGTTTCCGAGGCCCAACTCGATCGCGAACTGGGCCAGATCTACAATATGGTCGAGAGCTTCCGCCAAAGCACGGCGGATTGCCCCACCTGTGAACTCTCCAGCACCTTGGAGATGTCGCCGTTGTTCAGCGTCGAAGTCAACGCACCCTACAAAGTGGATATTGCCCTCACCTACGGCTGCAACAACGAATGCCCCCATTGTTACAACGAAACCGATCGCCTTGAGATGCCCTCGCTCCCACTGGACGAATGGCATACTGTCCTTGATCGCCTCGCCGAACTTGGCGTTCCGCACCTAATCCTTACCGGTGGCGAGGCCACTTTGCATCCGGATTTGCCCGAGATTATTCGTTACGCAGAAGCCCTCGGTATGATCGTTGGTCTCAACACCAACGGCCGCCACATAGCTCACCAACCCTACATGGGCCAGCTCGCAGAAGCTGGCCTCAATCATGTGCAGGTCACGCTGGGCTCCAACCGACCGGATGTCCACGATGCCATGATGGGCGCAACCTCCTTCGAGCAAACGGTCACCGGGATCGAGAATGCACTGGCCAGCCAGGTGCACGTGATCACCAACACCACCTTGATGCGCGTCAACATGGATCACGCCGAAGAGATTATTCAATATCTCTACGATCTAGGCATTCGCACTTTCGCCATGAACGGCATGATTTATTCTGGCGGTGGCTTTGCACATCCCCAGGCCATCACCGAGCAGGAAATGCCGCCGATCCTCGTCCGCGTCCGCGACAAAGCCGATCAGTTGGGCATGCGCTTCCTCTGGTATACGCCCACCGAATATTGCCGCATGTCCCCAGTGGAATTGGAGATTGGCGCCAAACGCTGCAACGCCGGCGAATATTCCCTCTGCATTGAACCCAATGGCGATGTATTGCCCTGCCAGTCCTATTACGTATCGGCTGGCAACATTCTCCACGATCCCTGGGAAGAGATTTGGGATGGAGAACTCTTTCGCAGTTTCCGCTATCGCGAAGAGGACCCCAAGGGCTATGGCCTCCCCGAAAAATGCTGGACCTGCCCCGATCTTCCGCTCTGTGGTGGCGGTTGCCGCATCGAGCGCGAAGCTCGCGATGGTGTGCGTGTTGCCTCGGATGGGGGCGGGGGCTGCTCCGGCTGTTCTGGCTCCTGCGGCACGGGCGGCTCAGCCTCACACGTCAAAAATCATGCGCCCACGGCTGGCTACATCCCAGAAGGCGGCTTCGTCCCAAGCCCCAGCACCACCCGCACAAAAGTCCGCTCGTCTGGCGATATGAACTTGATTGGCCTGGAGGAGATTCAAGGGCTCTAATCTGTGAGTGAATTCCTGATGCTCCCCGGCGCACGCCTTTTGGCGGGCGCGTTGTTTTTTCTGGCCCTTGCCATTCTTTTTCGCCGCCTGCGTCGCCCCGTAAACGCTCCTTTCTTTATCCTTCTTAGCTTCGTCTCTATCGCCGTCTTTACCCTCGTCCCTGTCTCTCCCTACATTGCGCTCCCCGCCCTGATTGCCGCGCTCCTTTGGATCACCCGCCGCGCCCACAGCGCGCAACCCTACCAATCTGCCCTGGCCCGCATCGAAGGCGGCGGGATAAAGCGCGGACTTACGCCACCAGAAGCCGCGGTCCTCCTTGGCAAGCCCCTCAACCTCACCCTGACCCTCGTCCTGTTTGAAATGCTGCGCAAGGGCTTCCTCACCCAAGTGGCCGATTGGCCGTTGACTCTCGAGGTTGCCCCCACATTTCGCACCCACGGCTCGGGCCTCACTACGCAGCAACGAGGCGATCTGCGCCGCAAAGCCGCCCAAGCCATCATGGCCACCCTTCATCTATACGAGGAGGCCTTTCTTGAAATCCTGGAATCCCTCTCCGTAGTCGCCGCGCCTCAGGTGGATTACAGCATCGCCATCCAACCTCTTGTTCGATTCGTGGCGGGCAGGGTGGGAGGCCATGACCTGGAAGAAACCCGGGACTACTACCGCCTCATCATAGATCGTGCCCCAAAAGAAGCTCGCAGCGATGGCGTGCTAACCCATGATCGCCAGAAGGTTTTTGATCGCAATTTTGGTTGGGTGCTTCTCGGCGAAAATTTCGGTTCCGTTCTTGATGCCCCCGATTATTCCTATACCCCCGTTTGGCTCCGCGCCGCCAAATTCGGCTTGAACGGTAAATCGTTCGCCGCTTGGGCGGCGGACATTATCAACTCGATGCAAGGGGTTGTTGCCGAAGACGAAGTGAACCTCAGCCTCCAGCGCGAAACCGATCAGATCAGCGCCACGCTTATGAACGAGATTGCCCGCGCTACCTTCTATGGTTAGTTTAATCTCGAGTGGTGCAATTGCCTATTGCCCGCCTCAAACAAAACTGCTACCATAAACCTACAAATCTAGTGTCCGGGGGTTTGCTATGCCATTCTATTACGGCTTGCGCACAAAGGTTCGAGACCCGTTAGAGCGCAAGAAAGTCATCGAGAAACTGCAATCATTGCGCGCCAGCTTAGACGCCAACATTCCGCCAAAAGATGTCGAAAACACACTCCTCTTGGCGACATGGAACATTCGCGAGTTTGACCCGGTCAAAACCAAATACGGCAAGCGCCTTCCCGAATCGCTTTACTACATCGCCGAGATAATCTCCCGCTTCGATCTGGTTGCGGTCCAAGAAGTAAATCAGTTAGGGGAGTGGAAGGATGTGATGCGCATTCTTGGCTCATCCTGGGATTACATCGCCACCGATGTCACCGACCGATCCTTGGGCGGCAACGGAGAGCGCATGGTCTTTGTTTATGACAAGCGCAAGGTGCGCTTCAAGAACATCGCTGGGGAGATTGTGCTGCCCTCAAGATTGTTGATCTCCAAAGTCCCCAAAGAAGCCGGCGAACAGGGCGAAGAAGCCGGCAAGCAGTTCCGCCGTACCCCCTTTGTGGTTTCCTTCCAGGCTGGTTGGTTCCGCTTCGACCTTGCCACCGTCCACATCTATTACGGCTCCTCTTCCGGCGAAAAGCTCGACGAACGCGTGGAGGAGATCGCCGCAGTCGCCAACTTCCTCAGCAGGCGCGCCGATATCGGCCTCAGGAAAGATACCGCCCTTATCCTGCTTGGTGATTTCAACATCGTTCATCCCGAGCACAAAACCATGAAAGCCCTGCTGGATAACGGGTTTGAAGTCCCGGATGCTCTCCGTCAAAAGACCAACCTCGACGAATCTAAGTATTACGATCAGATCGCCTTCAAAACTAAGAAAGACGTCATCGAGTTCGTCAACAGCCAATCGGATGATCCCATGAAGCGCAATGCGGGCGTCTTCCGCCTCTTCTTCAGCACATTCCGTAAGAATCAAATCGACGATTACGAAGTCGCCATGAAAAAGGTTCCCGCGCTAACCAGTAAAAAATATAAAGGCGACCTGGAGAAATTCTATAAAGATTGGCGCACCTTCCAGCTTTCCGATCACAACCCTCTCTGGGCCCGCCTCAAAGTCAACGAAAGCGACACTTATCTCGAAATGCTCAAAGCGGGCGACGAGCCTCCGCCCTAAAGAAAGTATTCTTCGCGGCTGAGCCCTAAAGCTGTGCATTCCTCATTCGGAGTGCTTCATCCAGGAAATTAGTGGAAAACTGATCCGCGTCACTGGAAAGAAAGTCTGAAATCATCGAGTTACTTTCATTGCAACCGATATGGACCTTGTAGCCTTTTAAATGCAATGAGTTGATTCCCTCTTCCCATAATAATCTGCGGCTAAGATGGGCGAAATTGGCATCCGCGAGATGCATGGTGGATGCAATGTGCGAAAATCCGACTGCATCCTCCATCCAGTCCGGAAAGTCGGAAAAGATTAAACCAGTAACCAGGTCAGGATTCTGGTGCTTAGTGGACTGAATCAGTAAGCTATGCGCACTAGTCAGAACAACGTCTTCCAGAAGTTTCATATCCTTCGCCATTTTGAGCACTAGGGAACACAGTTCTTTTGAGGGTGTTTTGACTTCAACTTCAAATCGAACCGCGCCTGTTCCTAATTCGAATATGTCTTTCAGGGTAGGGATTTTTTGAGCAGAAAAATTGCGATCGAACCAGGAACCTGCATCTAATTGTTTGAGTTCCGCTAGGGTGTAGTTGCTAATAAACCCGGAACCGTTGGTGCATCGGTCCAAGTAATAATCGTGGTGGACGGCTATTTCCCCGTCGTTTGTTAAATGCACATCCAATTCGATGGCGTCGGCACCTTTTTCAATCGCACTGTGAAAGGCAACTAAAGTATTTTCAAGAAATTGCTCCATATCCCCGCGGTGAGCAACTATCGATGGTAGCCCTGCTGGTTTTGCCATATGCTGCCTTTGCTCAGTAAATGGGCGAGAACTTTAGTTCCGCGCCTTCCCCCAAATTGTTTCCCATTCATCCTTGATCATATTTCCCAATATCTTATTCACTCCTTGCGCCGGCAACACATCCCCATCCGGCTCTACGTATAACCAGGCCTTGCCTGCCCCCTCGGGGTGGCTGCCCTTGGCCGCCTCGAGCTCCAGCGCCACCGGGTTCATCGCCGAGTAGGGCACCGGTAGATCCCACACCAGCGGCAGTCCGCCGAAATCTGCGTGTGCTCGTGCTGCCTGTAGCGCTTCCTCCAAGCTGGGATGGCTCGCGCTGAGCGAAACCGCTGAGACACCGCTTTCCGCCAGCCGGTCAATAAGCCCGTTCACTTTGCTGGCATTGTCGTCCTTAATGGTCAGGTGGGCTGCCACGAAAATATCATCGTCTAGCACATCTTTCCAATAGGAGAAGCTGGTCAGCGATTCCCAGGTGTTCTTCATATCCGGCTGAAGCACGATCATTGCATGGTCCAGCCCCGCATCCAGTAGCGCCTTGAGATACTTGCTGTCCCCCAGCTTAATGCCATCCGTCAACAGTCCCGTCACCATTCCGTGTTCTTCGGCGTGCTGTAACAAGTCCACCAAATCCTTGCGTAGCGTGGGCTCGCCGCCGGTGAACAGAATGTGTGGGATCCCTGCCTCCCAGGCTTTATCAATCACCTGCTTCCAGTCTTTCGTGCTCAACTCTTTTTTAACCCGCTTGGTCGGCGTTGTCTCGGCTTTGGCCCCTTTGGGGAGCTGATAGGTCAACGCACAATCCAGCCGGTAGGGCGCTCCAATATTGTCTGAATAAGGCTGGTGCCGCTCAAAATCCAAATAGGTAACCGGGTCAAGGTCTGGCGTCTCAATCAGTGTATGTATCCGTTCTTTGAGCTCAGAATAATCTTGCGCCGCTCGGTTCTTGTTCACCCGGTATCGCTCCGCCATCGCCTCTGCCACGTTTTCATCCCCAGTTTGCTCCACGAGGTGATAAGCATATTCCGCTGCTGTCCGGTTCAGGTGCAATATCGTCGAGGCATTAATGATCAGCAGCCCCTCGCCCCCCGGTTCAATGCGTAGATGCAGCCGGTAGTTGAGCGGGTCGCTTGCCGGCGCGGTGTAACTGTAAAGCCCGGCCTCCAACGGCCGCACCCGTTCCGGATTAATGCGTGCCTTCACCCGTTCGACAAAACTGTCCATTTAGCGCCCGCCTCCCGCGCAGGCACACGCGCAGCCAGCGCACGCACAGGCACACGATGAGCCGCCCCCGCTCCATCCGCCTCCGCGTGAAGATGAACTGGGCTTGGGTGGCGGGTTGGTCACCTTGGTCACCCCGCCCGTAAAATCACTTAGACTGCCCAGCACACCCGCCGATAAATTTTGCACGCCGCCCGTCACCGATGCTGCAAAATCTGCTCCCGGCAGCGTTGGTAATGAGAGTGATCCGCTTCCCGTTGCCACGTTTGGCACGCTGGCGCTGGGCTTGGCGCCGCCTCCCCCGCCTACCGCGGCCCGACCGTATCCCGGATCGTAGCGCTGCCACCAACTCGGTACAAAAACCGGCCCGCGGAAAACGTCCTGTGTACGCCGGTCATAGTCTTTGTCCAGCATCGTCCATTCCAGTTCTTCTTGAAATCGCTCGCTTTTTACTTCAGGAGTATCCGCTGCGGCCACTTGAGCCCAGGCGTCCTCTGTGATTTTCTTGTAGTAGGCCACTGTCTCCCGCTTGCTGAAGCCCTTCATCTTGGTCGCCACGCTTTTGACCAGTTTGACCATCAAGTCTTGCAGCCCCTTACGTTGGGCGCGCTTGCCGCTTGCCGCGAAGGCTTGCAGAAAGAGCTCCTCATATTCTCGCAGCTGTAACGGGAATGGTTCGGCAATTTCCAGTTGAAGTGGATCACGCTTCACAACACTAGCCGCTTCTTTCTTGATTACCGAGAACAGGATCATGGTCAGGATTTTGTCCATCGGTTGTTCAAGCAGGATGCCCGCTTCGGGCGCCGTCAAACCGCGCTTGATCCCGTTACCCTCAATCGCCATCTTGGGTGGCAGATAGCGCAATTTGCGTCTTCGCTCGGCCACCACCGCGATCCAAATAATGCCAACGATGAAGAGGCAAAAACAGGCGAAAACCAGGAAGCCGATCACGGCTTCCATATCAATCCCGGTGCGTTGCGAGAAACTGGGTTCGCTTATCGTTCCCGCAGGGATATACGTCTTCGGGAAGGAGGCCCCAAATAAGTAAAAGGTGTCAGCGCTGGCCGTGCGGTTGCGCCACGTATACGTAATCCGGCCCTGCGCGTCGAAGCCGGTCTCTGGTTGTTCGGGGAAACCGGCGGGTGCGGGGTGCCAGCGCGGCTCAGCTGGATCCACCCCTGGTGGTAAATGGTAGACCACGCTGAGGTCGGTGTTTCCCAGCACAAATTCAGAGCCAAAGTAGTTCGGGGAGAACACCGCGCTCGCATACCCGTCGTCTTGGTTATCTGTGTAGAGAACCCCCATTATTCCGGTCACTCGCATTCGCACTGTGCCGCTTCGCCCGGCGGGAATGGCATTGCTGCCCAATCCCAGCGCCGGCCCATAGGTGACATACGGCGATTCTTGAATGTCCGCGATGGGATGCCCATCCACTGAAGCCTGGATATTGCTTAATCGGTAGTTGCCATTCGGCAGGCCGATGTCTACAAAATCAATCGGGTCCGCATAGGCCGCATTGGTAAACGTGATTTCGTAATCAATACTCAGGCTGCCGTCGGTCTCCCAATAAAGGTCAACCCGCTCCTGATCAACAGTAAACGCGTAAGTCTGGGCCTGCGCCCCGCCCACTGGAAGCAGCAGCACCAGCAGTAAGAAAAAGCTAAAAAAGAGGCTTCTTCTAGTAGGTCTCACGGTCATTTTCCTGGCTTTCCTGGGTTCCGGCCACCGTTTAGTGGATGCACAACAGGCACTTGCCTACCGCATCACCATTTTGGTTTTTCAGTAATTTGGTACACCGCGCCGCAATAAGGACATTCAACCGTGGGTGCGCCCGCTAACATCCGCACGTTTTTCGCGCTGAGATTGCCCCCGCATTGTTCGCATTGGAATTTTTCCAAATCCACCTCGCCGGAAAGATCAATATCCAATGTCACCTTTTGCTCGCCAGCTTCTGCCATCTTCCGATTGGCAAACCAAATCACGGTCAATCCGATCCCGGCGGTCACAATCCCGGTGATAAGCGATCCAATTTGATTTTCAGTGTTCGTGCTGAAGGCTCCCCAGATAAATAATACGCCAAAGAAAATGAGAATGACTGCAAAGATTTTGGCAACAGCTTTCATGGCTCGGCTCCTTGGTTCAGCCTAAGTGTAGCTGATTTTCTTGGCTTTCTCAATCGGCACTCGGGGCTTCTTCCGCGGATAGTTTCAACGCGGCCAGGATGCTGAAAAAGAAAAGCACCGCCGCAAACCCATACAGACTCAGGTAGCCAATCGCCGCCGATCCCGTTAGCGCGTTGACCGGGTCAATGATCAGCCCACCCAGGAGTCTCGCCACCGCGCCGCCCCCTGCGCTGGCAATGTTCGAGATTCCCAGATAGCGCCCCGCCTCATTGGCGGGCACGATGTCCGTTAATAGCGCGAAATCGGCGCTGATAAAGATGCCAGCGCCCAGCCCCACCAACGCCGCGGCATAGATCAGGCTGCTGGGCTCGCGCACCAGCACGATCATCCCAGTGCCCACCGTGATCAAGACGCACGCGCTTACGACTAGTGGCTTTCTCCCCAGACGGTCGGCCAGCCACCCAGAAGGCACCGCGATAAGCAGAATGGCCCCGCCAAGTACCAACGAGAGGCGCGCCAAATAACGTTGCGCCTCCGCCTCCGGGAATCCGATGACATCAATCACAAAGAACAACAGGAACGTACCCAGGATCGTGAATCCTGTCCAGAAGAAAGTGCGGTTAATGAACCACCAGGTAAAGGCTGGGCGCGCCCGCCAGTTGATTTTGAAGGCCTCCAACAACCCCTGGCGCGGCAATTCATCCTCGTTCCTCGCGGGCAGTTCGCGCAATGCCCAGCGAGTGGTCACCAGCGCAATCAACAATCCTACTGCGGGCACAGTCACTGCCAGAACGACTGCCTTTTGCCCCAAAATGGGTGCTTGAGCCACCAACTCTCCCGCCGCGAAGCGTCCGATCAAGAGCGCCAGAATATCCAGCAGCGATTTGATCCCTGCCCCGATGCCGCGCTGGGCAGGAGGCACATAATCCGGAAACAAAGCTTGCCAGGGGGGAAAGATCAAGTTGTCCCCCAATCGGAAGAGCAGCACCCCAAGAACAAAAATCATTACGCTGGGCGCCAGCGCGATGATATACAGCGCCGCTATCAATACGGGTACCCCGGCAAGGAAAAACGGCATTCGCCGCCCATGCCTTGATTGGGTACGGTCCGACCACGCCCCCACAATTGGACCCAGCGCCATGCTCAATACCGACGCCGCAAACGTGCTCAGCCCCAGCAGAGTGTTCGGTTTCTCAGGCAGGAGCTGCAGCACCTTGTGACCAAAAACCGCCGGGTCCAGGCTGTTAGCCACAAGAGTGATGGCAAAGGCAAACGCAGAGAGCGCAAATAGGCGCGGCCAGGATAAACGCGGCATCCCCCAAGTGTAAGCGACTTTTGAAACCGCGTCCTTGGAGAATGCGCAGCATTCTCCCTAAGCGAGCCACAGGTGATCGACGTGTAAGCGATTTTATATTTGCCATGAAAGATGGAGAATGCGCAGCATTCTCCCTAAACGAGCCGCAGGCGAGCGACGTGTAAGCGACTTTTCTTCTTACTAGGATTTGTGGAGAAAGCGCAGCATTCTCCCTAAGCTTGTCACAGACAAGCGAAGTGTAGAAATTTTTTTTTTGCAATTGACTGGCGAGTGGCTTGCAAGCCCACCTGTCTACCAGCCATTCTGTTGTCAGACAGATTAGAATATCTTCTGGACTTATTCGCCTCATTCGATAGGAGCAACATGTCAAGCAACGCCCAATACATTCCCGGCCTCGAAGGAGTCCTGGCTGCCCAAACATCCAAGAGCATGGTCGATGGCCTGGCGGGCAAGTTGATCATCGGCGGGTTTCCGCTCGAACGCATTGCTCCTCGCGCGGGCTTCGAAGAAATGATCTTCCTGCTTTGGAATGATCGTCTGCCTAACGCCAAGGAGTTGACCGCCTTTTTAGACGAACTTGCTGAATTGCGCCCTCTGCCACTGGCCACTCTCGATTTACTTAAAAGCATCGCCAGCAAGGATCTCGACATGATGGACGCGCTCCGCATTGGAGCCGGCACAATCGGCCTCATGGCTCCCTCTGATGGACAGGACGAATGGAACGCCAAGCGCCTTGTCGCCACGTTTCCAACTATCGTTTCCACCGCTTGGCGCCTCTCGCAAGGCAAACAACCCATCGCTCCCGATCCAAAATTGGGTCACGCTGCCAATTATCTCTTCATGCTGGAAGGTGAAATCCCCAGCGAGTTTCGCACCCGTGCCCTTGAAACCTACCTGAACACAGTCATTGATCATAGCCTCAACGCCAGCACCTTCACAGCCCGCGTCATTGTCTCGACCGCCTCCGATTTTGTCTCCGCCATTGTGGGCGCCGTCGGCGCGTTGAAGGGTCCCCTGCATGGCGGCGCACCTGGCCCTGCCTTGGACATGGTCTTCGAGATTGGTACGGCCGAGAAAGCCGAACCCTACTTGCGCAAAAAAATTGAAGCTAGCGAGCGCCTTATGGGCTTTGGCCACCGCATCTATAAGGTTCGCGACCCACGCGCCGAGGTGCTCTCTGAGGCGGCCCGTGCACTCTATGAAGACGATGGCGATATGCAGCTCTACCAATTGGTCCAGGCTGTTGAAAAGAAAGCTGTTGAGTTGCTTGAAGAATACAAACCTGGCCGCAATTTGCAAACCAACGTCGAATTCTATACCGCGTTATTGCTTCACGGACTTGGCATTCCCGTTCCCATGTTTTCGCCCACCTTTGCTGTTGGCCGCGTGGCAGGCTGGCTCGCCCACTGTTTCGAACAGCGTGCTGCCGCTCGCCTCATCCGCCCCAAAGCTGAATACACGGGAGAGACTGATCGCCAATGGATCGAAATAGACCAGCGTTAGCTGGTCTATTTCGCAAGCCTTTCACTGGATGGCGTAGGGGCGGGTTTTAAATCCACCCGCATACCATTGTCTTGCTAATTCCCGCTAATCAACCCTTTCAAAATATTGCCGCCGATCCCCGCAGCGCCTCGCGTTTCGCCGGTTTGAGATTTCAACCCGGCCTCGATGCGGTCTGCCAGTCGTGAGAATGGCAAGCTCTGTAGATACACTTTTCCGGGCCCGGTCAGCTTGGTCAGAAATAAGCCCTCGCCACCGAAAAGCGCATTGCTGAATCCGCCCACCATTTGGATGTCATAATCCACGCTGGGATGGAAGCCCACTAAACAGCCCGTATCCACTCGCAACGTTTCACCATCCGCAAGGTCCTTCTCGATGAGCGTTCCACCGGCATGCACAAAAGCCATTCCGTCGCCTTCCAGCCTCTGGAGGATGAATCCCTCACCCCCAAAAAGGCCTGCCCCAATCCGCTTCGTGAACGCCACCTCAATCTCGATACCTTGCGCCGCGCAAAGGAAAGAATCCTTTTGACAAAGGAACTTTCCACCAAGCTTGGCCAGGTCGAGGGGCATGATTTTGCCAGGGTAGGGGGCCGCAAAGCCCACCCGGGATTTTTCGCTGCCCTGGTTAAGAAAGGTGGTGATGAAAAAGCTTTCGCCTGTCACCATCCGCTTCACACCTTTTAGCAGCCCGCCGCCGGTGCCAGTCTGCATCTCAATCCCAGTTTCCATGTAGGTCATCGTGCCGGCCTCCCCGCGCACCCCCTCACCGGGATCCAGCTCCACCTCAACCAACTGCAAATCATCGCCAAAAATTTGATAATCGATTTCGTCTGCCATTCTTAATTCCTTTCTAAAAGGGTTAACTTTCTATACGAATCACTGGGCTTTGGGTCTCATCGCTTCCCTAAATTTCCTTAAGCACTTGCCGAGCCGCATTGCGCCCCGGTGCGCCGGTCACCCCGCCCCCAGGGTGCGCTCCCGCCCCATTAATATACAGACCTTCTATCGGTGTTCGGTATCCGACAAAGCCCGGCACTGGGCGCATCATTACCAATTGATCCAGGCTCATCTGCCCGTGCATCATACTGCCCTCGGTCAGCCCATAATCCCGCTCATAGTCCAGCGGAGTGATTACTTTGCGCTGCTTGATAAGTTTCTTAAGTCCCGGCGCGTGCTCGCTTAGCACCTTCACCGCCAGATCCCCCAGACGTTCTTTCTCATTTCCCCAATCACTTCCCCGTAAATGATAAGGTGCATAGCGCAGCGTAATCGAAAGGGTGTGCTCGCCATCGGGTGCCAGCGTGCTGTCAAGCAGGGAAGGTATCCGTGCGATCAGGATGGGTCGAGCCGAGAAGCGCCCATACTTGGCATCATCGTAAGCTTGCTCGGCATAGTCCAGGCTTGGGCAGATAACGATGTCGCCTGTCAGCCGCTCATTGTCGTTGTCCGACGTAGAAAATTTTGGCAACCCGCTGAGCGCAAGGTGCACGCTCGCCGTGCTCCCCCGTAACTTAAGCGCCCGTAAACGCCGCATTACGCTTGGTGCCAGCTTGGACGCGCCCACCAAATCAACCAGCGTGTGTCGTACTTCGGCCCCGGAAAGCACCACCTTGGCCAGTACCTGGCTACCATCCACCAGTTCTACGCCCAACGCTTTGCCGTTCTCACTCAGGATGTGCGCCACGCGTACCCCGGTATGTATCTCCGCCCCGTAAGACCCTGCCGCGCTCGCCAATGCCGCGCTCACCGCGCCCACGCCCCCTTGTGCGGTTTTCATCGCCATGTAGCCCCCTGTGCTGCCCATCTGCTGGTAAAGCAGCATAAAGGCCGTCCCGGCGGCTCGTGGCCCTTGCAGCAGCCCGCTTACGCTCACCGCGCCCAGCAGCCCTTTGAGGGCCACGCTCTCGAACCATTCGTCCAAATAACGCGCAGCCCCCATTGGCAATACGCGCATGAATTCCATCATTCTTCTGCCCCCCAGCCGCCGCGCGCGGATTGCAACCTTTGCCCAGGCAAGCAGCAGCGGAAGGGGCTTGTACTGAAGCGATGGAGGTGCCAGCTTGGCCATCTCCTGCAGTAGCGCACCAAAGGCTGCATTCTGCTGAGTGTAGCGCGCAAATACTTGTGCGTCCGACTTTGAGTGCTGCCCCAGCTCTTCTGTTGTCCTTCCTAAATCCTGCCAAAGGGTAAGCGATTTTTCCGCCCCCAATGGGGCAAAGGCCAGCGCGGGTGCCTCCAACCAATCCAGGCCATGCGCAGTCAACCCAAGGTCGTCAATCACGTCTGGCAGCAAAAGCCCTGCGTCTGACAACCCCGTATTGAACCGGAATCCCGGAAATAGTTCTTCGGTGCTGGCCGCGCCCCCCAAAAGGCCGCGTTGCTCAAATACAGCCACCTTCATCCCGGCTTTCGCCAGATAAGCCACCGCAGTGAGGCTGTTATGCCCGCCGCCGATCACGATCGCGTCAAAGTCCTGGCTCACAACTTTCCATCCTTGAGGATTTCGAGTGCCGCCAACCGTCCCGGCGCACCCGTGATTCCGCCGCCTGGGTGCGTGGCTGATCCGCATTGGTAATAGCCTCGGATAGGTGTCCGGTAATCCGCATAACCCGGCGCAGGCCGCAGGAAGAAAAGCTGCGAGAGGCTCAATTCTCCCTGGAAAATATTCCCGCCCGAGAGGCCAATCGTCTGCTCGATATCCCAGGGGCTGAGCACTTGCCGGTGAAGAATAATTTTCTTCAAGTTGGGAATGTACTCGCTCAGTGTATTTACCACGGCGTCGCCGAACGCCTCACGCTGCTCGGGCCAGGTACCCTCGTTCAGCTGGTAGGGCGCGTATTGTACAAAGCAGGACATGACATGCTTTCCAGGCGGTGCCATATGCGGATCAATCATGGAGGGCAGCACCACGTCAATATAGGGTTTTTCGGAGAACTGACCATACTTGGCTTGGTCGTAGGCCCGTTCTAAATAGTCCACGTTCGGGCTGATTGAAATGGCCCCCCGTAAATGGGGTCCTAGTCCTGGCAAGCAGGCTAGATCGGGCGCCGCATCCAGCGCTAAATTCACTTTTCCAGACGACCCATAAGTGTCGAAACCTCGCACACTATCTACCAACTCATTCGGCAACTCCTCAGGGTTCAGCAATGTAAGAAAGGTGAGTTTGGGGTCTAAGCTGGAGACTACGATATCAGCGTCAATTTCGGCTCCGTTTTCCAGCACCACACCCTTTACTTGCCCATTGCGTATAGCCACCTCGGCTACACCAGAGTCAGTTCGCATCTCCGCGCCAAAGGCGCGCGCCGAGGAGGCGATCGCTTCCGAGATTCCCCCGGTTCCACCCTTGGCAAAGCCCCAGGCGCGGAACACCCCGTCAATTTCACCCATATAGTGGTGCAGCAGCACGTAAGCACTGCCCGGGGAACGCGGCCCAAGGAAGGTTCCGATGATCCCGCTGGACGATAGCGTGGCGATCAGCGGATCGCTTTCGAACCACTCCTCGAGAAATTCCGCTGAACTCATCGTCATCAGCTTGACCAGCATATGAAGCTTGTCTGCCCCTAAACCGAGGAAATGTTTCCCGAGTTTCGCCAATCTCAGCAGTTCCCCGGGATGCAGCGAGGTGGGGTCGGGCGGCCGGATTCCCAGGATGTATTTCACTGCCTTGGCCATGAAATACATGTCCCGTCCATACTCCCCGTAAGCGTCTGCGTCCCGGGCTGAAAATCGCTGGATGTTGCGGTAAGTCGCCCACTTGTCGCTATCCCGGTAGAGATAGTCCCCATCGGGTAGCGGTGTGAGCGTGCTCTCCAGCGGCAATATGGTCAACCCATGCTTGGGCAATTGCAAGTCCCGAATGATTTCCGGCCTCAGCAGGCTCACCACGTACGAAAAGACGCTGTAGCGGAACCCCGGATACACTTCCTCACTGACCGTCGCGCCTCCCAAAACCGGGCGTTTTTCAAGCACCAGAACTTTTTTGCCCGCCCTCGCCAAATAAGCCGCGTTGACCAGCCCATTATGTCCCCCGCCTACAATGATCGCATCGTAGCGTTTAACTATGCGCCAGCGCCTTTTTGCGTTTCGGATCGAAGAAAGGCAGCTTCGCCACCCGCGCCTCTGCTCGTTTGCGCTCGTATTCCACGGTAATTTCCATCTCAACTCGGCCGCCAACCTGGCTATGTGCGGCCTCCACTGTCGCCAGGGCAATATATTTCTTTAGAATCGGCGAAAATAGCATGCTGGTTGCCTGGCCGATCTGTTTGCCGCCAGCATACAGCGGCACAGGCATGCGCGAGGCGCGTCCCGCCACTTGTGGCGGTAAATCCACCTCATCAAATAGCTCGTCCAGCGCTTCCCACGACACTTCCAGCCCCACAAACTTCCTCAGTGATCCTCGTTGTTTCTCCGCTCGCAAAGCTTCCGCACCAATAAAATCTCTGTGCGCCAGATCCACAGCCCAGCCGAGCCCGATTTCGATCGGTGAGGAGTATTGCGATGGGATTCTCGCATGCTGTGCAGAGGTATAGTCCACGTCAATCAGCAGTAGCCCCGCCTCAACGCGCAGCATGTCAAGCGCGGCCAAACCCAGCGGCTGCAGCCCAAACCCCTGGCCGGCTTCCATCACACGGTCCCACAACGCCTCAGCGTTGTCTGCTCCGATCCACAATTCATAGCCCAAATCGCCCGTATATCCTGTTCGCGAGATCTCCAGCCGATTTATGCCCAGCTTGGCTTCTATCGCATGGTAATAAGGCAGTCGATCCAAATCAATTTTGGTGAAAATTTGCTTCAGAATATTGCGCGCGTTGGGCCCCTGTAGCGCCAGGGCTGCAACCTCAACCGAAACATCCCGCACCTGAGCATCCAAGCCGCTACTGCAATCCTGGAACCATCGCAAATTGGGGTCGGCTGCCGTCACTCGAAAGCGAGTTTCACCCAAACGTGCAATCGTGCCATCATCAATCACCTTGCCCCGCTCGTCGCACCACGGGCTGTACACCACTTGCCCAACCTGGCACTTGCCAATATTCCGTGTCATGATCCGGTCGACGAGCTGTCCGGCATCTGACCCTGTGATCTCGTATTTAAATAGGGGGCTTACGTCCAGCAATCCGGCCGCATTACGCACTGAATAATATTCAACTTCGTGGCTCACCTGGTAACTGATTGCCGCAAAATAGCCCGACCATTCACGCCATTCCTGTGTACGGCACAGGGCATCTGTGCGGCTGTGAAATGGGCTGCCGATCGGCATCCTAACGATCCTCGTACGGCTGGGTCGCAAATACAACCCGTGCTGGTGCGGTTCGCCTGGAACAAAATGGATAGAGATGTTGCCTTTTTTCTGGGAATGCAAACATGGTCGCCGGCATTATAGTCGTAAACAAAAAGTCCGGCATCAATGCCGGACTTAAACTGCGGTCCCGACGGGATTTGAACCCGCGATCTCCGCCTTGACAGGGCGGCGTGTTGAACCGCTACACTACGGGACCAAAAAGCCTGCGGAGTGTACCATAGCGAATATAGCCAGTCAAGCAAGCTCCTTTTCAGCCTCTTGCGGGGCTGATTCGGCATGGATATACTAGCTTTATGAAGCTCGAGTCCTTGATTGAGAAGTTACCTGAACGTTATAACCCTGCTGATCAGGAACTGATTCAGCGCGCCTATGATTTTTCCGCCAAGGCTCATAAGCGCCAAAAAAGGTTGTCAGGCGAGCCCTATATCAATCATTGTCTGGCAGTTGCCATCATTCTGGCTGAAATGCACGTCCCCTCCGAAGTTGTTGCGGCGGGACTTTTGCATGATACCGTCGAAGATACAAAAGTCACACTCGAGGATCTGAAAAAAGATTTTGGGGACGAGATAGCCCGCCTCGTGGATGGCGTTACCAAGCTCACTCAGCTCCCCCGAGTGTCTCGTATTGGTAGCGAGAACGGCAAGGGAACAGCCAAAGAGCGCGCTGAAGCCGAAGCGCTTGCCGACAAATTGGCTCGCAGCCGTCAATCCGAGCTGGCCACAGAAACCCTGCGCAAAACCTTTCTCGCAATGGGCGAGGATGTCCGCGTTGTCCTCATAAAGCTCGCTGATCGCCTCCACAATATGCGCACCCTGGGCCACTTGCCCGAGGACAAACGCCGCCGTATTGCCCGCCAAACCCTGGACATTTTCGCCCCCCTGGCAAACCGCCTCGGTATCTGGCAGCTCAAGTGGGAACTGGAAGATTTGGCCCTGCGCTATTCTGAGCCGGAAACCTTTAAAGAGATTGCTGCCAATCTCGATGAGCGCCGTTCTGAGCGTGAGATCCAGATGGTTGCCATTATTGCTCGCCTCGAAAAACTTATGGCGCAGGACGGGATTAAGGGCAAAATCTCTGGGCGACCCAAGCACATTTATTCCATCTATACCAAAATGCAACGCAAGGGCGTCCCTTTTGAAAAAGTACACGATGTTCGCGCCGTTCGCATCATCACCGCTGATGTCCAGGCCTGTTACCAGGTTCTTGGCATGATCCACACCCATTGGCGGCCCATTCCCGGCGAATTCGACGATTACATCGCAGCCCCCAAGGATAATTTCTACCAATCTCTACACACTGCGGTTCTCTTCGAAGATGGCAAACCACTTGAGATCCAAATCCGCACCCAGGAGATGCACGACAACGCTGAATACGGTATCGCCGCCCACTGGCGTTACAAGGAAGGGGTGGGGCGCGATGCCGATTACGAGCGCCGCGTGGTTTGGTTGCGCCAAATCATGGATTGGATGCAGGACGTAGACGATGCCGGCGAATTTGTCGATAGTATGAAGACGGATGTCTTCAGTGATCGTGTGTACGCCTTCACGCCCCGCGGCGATATTATTGACCTACCCTCCGGTTCGACCCCCATAGATTTTGCCTACCACGTCCACACGGATGTCGGCCACCGCACCCGCGGTGCAAAGATCAACGGCAAGCTCATGCCCCTTGATTACAAACTTCAAACCGGAGATCAGGTTGAGATTCTCACAGCCAAGCGTGGCGGACCCAGTCGCGATTGGCTCAACACCAACCTTGGGTTACTGAACACTCAGAGCGCGCGCTCCAAAGTTCGCCATTGGTTTAAAGATCAGGATCGCGAACAAAATACAGGCATCGGCAAAACTCAACTTGAGCGCGAATTGCGCCGCCTCGGATTGACCGATGTAAATATCGATCAGTTAGCCAAGGAATTCAACCTGGGGAATGCCGAAGACCTCTATTTCGCGATCGGCACTGGCGACGTCTCCACAGGTCGCGTAATTGGTCGCCTTCACCTGAATGAGCGTGACGACGAAGCCGCCATCCTCAAGGCAACGCAGCGCGACCAAACTATCAGAATTAGTGATGATTCAATTACCGTACTGGGCCTTGGCGGCCTGCTCACCCAGCTCGGCAAATGCTGCAAGCCCGCGCCTGGTGATGAAATCGTGGGATATATCACCCGCGGCCGTGGCGCTACCATTCACCGCACCGATTGTCCCAATGTCTTGCGCGTCAAGGATAAAGAACGGCTGGTTCAAGCCTCGTGGGGCGCACTTACCAATACCTACCCGGTTTCTGTTCGTGTCATGGCCTATGATCGTGGTGGCCTCATGCGCGATGTATCTAACGTGGTCACTGAAGAAGGCATCAGCATGAGCCAGGTTAAAGTCGATGTTGATCAGCACAACGAAGCCGTCTTCGATCTCATTTTGAATGTTGGCGATATCGAGCAATTGAGTCGTGTCCTGGCCCGGATGGAGAGCCTCCCCAACGTGGTTGAGGCGCGTCGCGTCCGGCCCGGGTAAACTGTTTCGATGCTTAGCGTTGAAGAAGCCTTGGTGCGTTTGCTGGCCGCCTTGCCTGTCACAGATCACGAAACGATCAAAGTTGAATCGGCCCTTGGCCGCGTACTGGCCGAGCCGCTCTCTGCTCCCTTTGATTCACCCGCCTTCGCCAATTCCAGCATGGATGGCTTTGCCGTTCAGGCCACGGATATCTCCGCTGCAAGCCCGGAGATGCCCATCCTGCTAAGGGTCGTAGGCGATATTCCTGCTGGCATGGCCTCCCCAAAATCACTTGATCCGGGCCAGGCCATGCGCATCATGACGGGGGCTCCGCTCCCCGACGGCGCAGACACAGTCGTCCCCGTGGAAGATACGGATGTGGAAAACCGCGGCCCGAATGCGCCTTTGCCTGGGCAGGTCGCCATCCACCGCGCCTTGGATGCCGGCACTTATGTGCGCCCTGTTGGCCAGGATTTTTCCAGTGGCCGGCAGCTCCTGCCAGCCGGCGCGCGCCTTGCTCCGCAGCACGTCGCGCTTTTGGCGATGCTCGGCCTGGCAGACGTCTCGGTCCACCGCAAGCCCAGAGTCGCATTGTTCTCATCCGGTGATGAGCTTCTTCAACCCGGCCAGCCGCTCGGGCCAGGGCAGATTTACGAGAGCAACTCCTTTTCGCTGGCTGCGCTGCTTCAGGATTTGGGGGCAGATGTGATCCACCTGGGCATTGCCCGCGACAACCTCGAAGAGATCAAACGCTTTCTCGATCGCGCAGTGGGGGAGGGGGCCGATCTCATCATTACCTCCGCAGGTGTTAGCGTTGGCGCCCACGATTACCTGCGCGATGCCCTGCAAAGTAACGGTGATTTGGATTTCTGGCGCGTCAACATGCGCCCCGGCAAACCGCTTGCTTTTGGAAACTATGATGGCGTACCGTATATTGGCTTGCCTGGAAACCCAGTCTCTGCCTTTGTCAGCTTTGAAGTTTTCGGCCGCCCTGCCCTCCAGAAAATGTCAGGTGTCTCTGCTTGGCGGCGCCTTGCCATTCGAGCCAAGCTAGAAGAAGAAGTGGCTTCGGATGGTCGCCAGAGTTACTTGCGTGCTACGCTGGATGATCAAAAGGAGGGCTTTTACACAAATTTGACAGGCCATCAGGGTTCAGGTAATCTTTACTCGCTTGTCCAGGCCAATTGTTTGATTGTCATTCCCGCGGGAGTGAAGTATCTCGAAGCGGGCTCAATGGTAGAAGCCTGGCCGTTGTAACAAGGAGCAGAACGCTTGTTGAAGAAAAGCCTAATCGTTCTTGCCGGAATCGGATTGCTGGACGCGCTTTATCTAACGTGGATCAAGCTCGCCAACCAGCAAGCCATGTGCGCAGGGATTGGCAATTGCGAAGTGGTCAATTCCAGTCAATACGCTGAACTGGCTGGAATGCCCATTGCCCTCTTTGGCGCCTCCGCTTACTTACTGATTCTTGTACTCCTGCTTTTGGAAGATCGCACGGAGTTTCTTAGCGAAAATGGCCCGATGCTTATATTTGGGTTCAGCTTGGCAGGCGTTTTGTATTCAGCGTATCTGACCTACATTGAGATCTACGTCCTGCGTGCCATTTGCCCCTTCTGTGTGCTGTCCGCTATCGTTCTGGTTGCATTGCTTGCCCTATCCTGGCTCCGTATCCGCGGCCATTGGGTTGAGGCCTAGAAGAGCTGCCGTATGCCTCGCATCCGCTGCCATTACGTTGATTGTGTCTTTCTCGATCAAGGTTACTGCGCCGCAGCCGCAGCCGAGCTAGATCCCGAAGAGGGCTGTCTAACTTATTCGCCAGCCGGCGAAATCTCTCCCGAAGAAGCTTGGGAAGACAATGAAGATATGGAAAAGGAATGGGAAGAGGCGGGCTTTGGCTCCGCTGATCCGGAGGATGATCTCTGGCTTGAAGTGGATGATGATGAAGAGGAACCTATTTCCGACGATCTGGATCTCGAGGAGGATTAAGTTCTATCAGTGATGGTCAAGGGGCCGCGCAGCGGTCCTTTTTAGTTCTTTTGAGCCATAATCCCATTATCGTTGGGCCAGTATAATAATTCTCATGGAAAAGTCGTATCAAAAGGCATTGGAAAAAGCCCTCAAGCTAATCCAAAAAGGACAATTGGAGAAGGCTCGACCCATTTTGGTCGACCTCCTCAAAGAAGACGACTCTGTCGAAGAGTCCTGGTTCTTGCTGAGCTATGTGTTGGCTGAGCCTCATCGCAAAGAATATGCCCTCCACCAAGCCTTGCAACTGCGCCCTGATTTTGAACGCGCTCAACAGCGATTGGACCAATTGCGCGGCAAGCCCCCATCATCGCCGCCACCAGCAACTGAAACGCCCGCCTTCCTCACCGATTTTGAATCTGAACAATCTGCCCCATCGTTTAGCCCGGGCCAATCATATGAGGATCAAAAACCACCGCGCAGCGGTCGCTTGCGTTCCATTTTGCTCGTTCTGCTAATTATCGTCTTGCCTGCTGCAGGTTTTTGGTTCGGCCGGGATTGGTTGGGCAGCCAATTAGCGGGCTCCGGTGCGCCCTTTTCCCAAGCTACTGCGACCCCCACGGTTGCCTTCCGCGAGCTTCCCCCAACCTGGACACCTTCCAGCAACCTCTTAGAATCCGGTGTGCTGGCCCAGGGCAACCCCCAGTATCCCTCCCCGAAAATTCAGCTTACCAGTAGTCCATAACCGAACCTTATAGCGTATACAAGCCGCGCCCATTCCGGCAGCGTTGACACTCCCTTGCCCCCATAGTAAACTCTCCCCGCCCAACTGGCGAGGTAGCTCAGTGGTAGAGCAGGGGACTCATAAGCCCTTGGCCGGGAGTTCGACTCTCCCCCTCGCCACAAAAATTTCCCCCGTAAATCGGGGGATTTTTGTTAGTTTTCGGTTCGTATTGGGCGGCTTTTGCTGATTTGGGTGCAATTTGGGTGCAATTATTTTTAATTCGCCACCAGATTGTCCATCACGTCAGCGGCTTCGGCCTGGATGGAAGGCAGCAGGTGGCCATACACATCCAGGGTAATGCTTGGCTTGGCATGTCCGAGCCGTCTGGAAGCAACCAACACATCAACGCCGTTGTTGAGCATTAGAGAAGCTGCTGTGTGCCTCAAATCGTGAAACCTGATCTTATGCAATTCGGCTTTTTTGAGTAGCTGGCGGAATTGCCTGTTGAGGTTTGTAGGATCAAGGGCAGTACCAACCGATGATGGGAAAACGTGACCGGTATCTTGCCAAAGCCCGTGTGACTTTTCATGGACAAGCCGATTTCTCTGTTCATTCAGAACTGCAACCGACTCCGTGCCAAGCTTGACCGAACGTTCGGATGATTTGGTCTTGGGCTTTTGCAATTTCAAGCCCCCACCTGGCGAACGGGTCAAACTATATTTGACGTTGATTATCCCCTTCTCCAAGTCGACGTCCTGCCATCTCAAACCAAGAAGCTCTCCCTGGCGCATGCCGGTAACTATTGCCGTAAAGTACAGGGCGTAGTATCTGTCTCCGGTCTCCCTGGCTGTTCGCAGCAGGTGTTTTGCCTCGGCCTGGGTAAGGAAGCGCATTTCTCTATGCACCGGCTTGGGTGGTTGGGTGGCATCATCAGGGTTTCGCCCGATCAGTCCCAGCTTCATCGCCGCATTGAGTGAGGCGTGGATTACGGTGTGTGTCTTTTGCACTGTTCGCAAGCCAACCCCATCCGCTACTAATCGGTTATAGAAGCGCTGGATCGCTGTGGGGGTCAAGTCTCTCAGTTTCACCTTTCCAAGACTAGGCAGAATGTAAGCCCTGGCAAGCTGGTTGTAGCTGTAGTTGGTGCTTTCAGCCAAGCGCTGTTTAGCGGTTGCCAACCATTCGTTGAGAAAAGCTCCGTAGGTGGTTTTGGCTCCCTTGAGTGTCAAGCCGTTTTCAGCCTGGTTTCTCATGGAGCGTAACCATTCCTGCGCTTCCATCCGAGTATTACCGGTGAAGCTAAGTCGGCCACCATTCAACGAAATTTGAGCTCGCCATTTGCCGTTTGGCCTCTGGTAAATCGTTCCCTCTTTATGTCCTCTTTTTGCTGTCATTCCTAGTCTCCTTTGGTTGGGGAGCTAGGAAAGACGGTTTCTCTTGCAATATTCAGTTGGTAAGGTGCACTATAGCAAGAGAATTTTAACCGAGCTTCGATTTGCCCGAAGACTTTTTTCATTAGAAGTTGCTCGTCAGATTGGCCTCGATGTAGCTCTCAAGGTCTTCGGGGCGCACCCGCACGGCCGTACCGATGCGCACACAAGGAATTTCGCCCAATTGCAGCAGTCGATAAGCCAAGGCCAAGCTGATGTTGAGGATTTTTGCTACATCACTTGCCCTCAGTAGTCGAGTTTTTCTGTCCATGTCGATCGCTGTTTTATTCATTGGCGACCTCTGAAAAGCAATGCCCCTGCACGCAGTGGGCAGGGGCGATCACACGCCCCGATAACTCCATTCAGGTTTCTTGCCACCTGAATAGCGCCACAGGCTCCAACGGGCAAGTTGCCGGAATCTGCACGACCGCTTCCTTGCTTTTGAAGCAATCGTGCGGGACGAGACCTTATCATGCAAAAACTATCGGAAAAAATCAACGGTTGCCTCTGATATTTCCGACTAAAGCTATCCGGTCGCTAGAGCCGCCGCGCTGCCAGATTGGAGCATTAAGGACGGTGTTTGGTGTGACCTGATCTATGGTCGCAAAAAGGAAAATGGCGGCTTGTTTGCCCAAAACCTTTTCGGTTTGCCGCTTGAGATTAACCATCCGAGCTTTGCTCTTGCAAACTACCAGCCACCGGCCGGAGTTGAAGCCAAAGCGTTGTCGATAAGCGCTGCTGCGAATATAAGCCAGGCCAGGCAGCGCCTTATCGCGCCCAAAGCGGTTCAAAGGGTGGGTGCTGTTATCAAGTTCCACCAGAAACCGAGCCTTGGCCGGAGAATTGTCGATTTGGCGCAGGTGGTCGACCAGCACAAAAAAGCCATCAGGTCTAACACCCTTTTTGCGTGCCTGGGAGTTTCCTATAACCGATACAGTATCCATTTTGGAGAGAAACTCACCTTCGGCGATCCATTCCTCAAGAGAGAGCGAAGGCCAATGATTAGCGGCTTGCTCTACGGCCAAGCGAAAATCATTGACGGCGATATCGTGGGCTAATTGGCTCCAGCGCGGTTCTCGCTGCCAGCGCAAACCCGCATCACGCGCCTGCTTTTCAAGTCTGCGAAGTCTGTTTTCATTCACCGGATTTGGCGGGTCAAGTTCAATTCCCATTTGCGAAGCCACGTAGATAATCCCCCGCCAACCCAGCCACACTACGGGTTCAGGGATCGGATGAATGCGCCGCTGCTCAAAATTTGGCATGTTGATATAGCTGGTGTGATACAGCAAACTAAGTCGCCGCTCCATGGCTTGCACACTGGCTTGAGGCCAAAAGATTTGTTTGATTTGGTGACGGGCAAGCATTCCGTCGTAGGCGTGGATGGCATGCAGAATTTCAGCGTCCCGTGCCTGGAAGCGCATCGGTGGGGGCGTTAGTTTTCGCTCGAAGCGTGTTGGTGTTTCTTGCAGCATCGTTTTACTCTAGCATTCAAGCTGTCCACAGTGGAAGATCGTCCTGGTAAACGGGCGAGTCCTTCTCTAGTGCAGAAGCTTTGCGTCGGGCAAACTGCGCCCCGCTGTAGTCGCGCAGGGCTTGGATTTGCTTTATCGTCTCAGATGTAATATGCGGGTCAGGAATCCAAAAGCTTTGATGCTTGACCGGCGAGTGTTGGCCGCGCTTGCGAGACCAGAATTGCCGGTTTTGTAAACTGGCTAGCTCTCTGGTCAAGGTTTCCCAGCCCCGCTCGTTACTGGTGCGGCCGGTAAGCGAAAACGGCAACAAACTTGAGCGCAGATTGAGGCGAAGTCCTGGCTCTTGAAGAAAATCAGGTCGGGGAAAAATTTCCTTAGCAAGGCGCACGGCATCTGTGAAGCCAACCCGAAAGGTAACTATCGTTCCAGCCGTATCGAGAACAGCACTTGCCAATTGGTCAGGCAGTTGCTTCATGTATTGGTGTGCAAGGATCAGTGAGAGGGCGTATTTCCGGCTTTCAGACAGGATGTCCTGAATGTTGTCGGTGGTGTAGTTTTGGAATTCGTCCAGATAGAGATAAAAAGGCGGCCGGGCGGTTGAATTGGAGCGGGAGAGCGCCGCCTGTTGTAGGTGAGCCACGACGAAGGCGGCCAGCAGCGAACTCAGGCTTTCTCCGAGAATACCTTTGGGCAAATTCACCAAGAGGATTTTTTGCTCGTCCATCATCTGGCGAAAGTTGATAGTTGCCTTGCCTTGAAAGATTTGGCGCACATCAGGATCAAACAGCAGTGTTCCCAGCTTGTTGAGTACTGGTGTTGCCCATTGGTGAGCGCCGCTTGTGGTGTGTGGGTATTCGAACTCGAAGTACCGCCGCACGGCCTCATTGGTCAAGCGGGGTGTGCATGCTGCTCTAAAGTCACCATCTACCAGTAGTCGCGGCAAGTCCAAAAGAGTCAAGCCCAGGTTGGCCAAAGCGAGAAAGCTATTGGTCAGCAGCCAAACCATGCGCGGCATTTCGGCTGGTGAAAGTTTCCAAACCTTGATTACAACGTCGGTCAGATATAACGCGATTCGCTCTTGTGAAAAGCCTTGGATTGTTTCCAGCGGATTGAGACCAACGACCCAGTCCGGATCAAGCGGGTCAAAGATCACTACACGATCACGGACGGATTTTTGTTTGGCAAGCCGAGAAAGCAAATTATTGAAAAGATCGCCGTGCGGGTCGATGACGCCTACTCCCCTGCCAGCTGCAGCGTCTTGCATCACCCAGGATTCAAGCGCCCTTGATTTGCCGGTACCTGATTGGCCAACCACATGAGTATGCGTGGCGCGCTCAGTGGCACTAAACCCGCTTTCACTGTTACCCATCAGCCAACCCGTGAGAGTCATTCCCAACGCTCCCCTAGCTGGAACTCACCAGCACGGCTTGGTTCCAGACTCTCGGGGGCAGTTCCTGGGCGTCAGGCAACATCGAATCCCTTATTCCAGCCACCACTTGCAACCCGCCCGTGTGTAAGCCAGCCTTGGTCGCTCGCGATCCCAATAACACCCTGGATAGTGCTGGTTTTCCTTTGACCAACAGCGGCTCGGTAGTCACCAGTACCGCGGGAGGCGTCTACATCCACGAGACCGATGGCCGGACCAACGCAGTGCAAGCCAAAGCCCTAGGAGTATCAGTTCCAGTGGAGAACTACGACTACTTCTACGATAAGTTTGGCGATCAAGCTCAAACCCTCCCGAACGCTGGCAAACCCATAGTGGGCAGTGACCTAGCCATTCACTGGTACAGTGGTGATCTAACCCTGACCGAAGCCAACCCTTGGAACCTTACCGACACAGAGAAGATCATCGTCTTTGTCGATGGCAATCTGACCATTGATGACACCGTGTCAGGCGAAAACAGGATCACTACAGTCGCTACTGGCGGGGATGCCTTCCTGATGTTTATCGCCAGTGGCGATATTACGATCACCAGTCGGGTGGGTTACAGCGATATCTATACCAACCCTGCCGCTGCCAATATCGCCAACGTCGAGGGCGTCTTTATTGCTGACGGCTTACTGACTATTGCTGGGGTACCGGGCACCACCGACCGAAAGTTTATTGGGGCGGGCACCTTTGTCGGTTGGAGTGGGGTAGCCCTGGAGCGGAACTTTGATGACGGTGATAGTCCAGAACTCAACAGCAACGCCGCCACTGAAGCCTTTGTCTTCCGACCAGATTTCATTGTCAACTCGCCCAAAAAGATCAAGTCGGCGCAGATGACGTGGCGGGAGATTGAGCCAAGGTTCTAAAAGTGCAAATAACGACTTTCCATATTTGCACCTAGACCGAAAGTGAACATAAGGATTTTGAACGGGCAAATTTATCGGCGTAATAACGGCGGTTTATCGGCGGTCTTACTCATGATTGGCATCTTTCTGCTATAATTCCTACTGAATGTTACAAAATATGATACATTCAGTACGAATATGACGAATCAACTACTCATTGAGCTATATAAGCAGCCAAGTACGATCTTTACTCTCAAAGAGGCTTCGTTATTGGTGCCGGATATACCATATGGCAATCTCCGAAGGAGAATGGCATATCTGGCCAAAACTGGCGCAATTCGTAGACTATCCCATGGCGTTTATGGCAAAGATAATTACAATCCCTTAGAGCTTGCTAACAAGCTCTATACGCCGTCCTACGTTAGCCTCGAAACGGTTTTACGCCAGGCTGGCGTCATCTTCCAGTACTACGAAAAGATCTTTTCGGTCTCATACTTGACCCGCTCAGTAGATGTTAGCGGGCACACCTTCCAATATCGCCAAGCCAATAAGAGAATCTTGTTGGATAAGCGAGGTTTGGCTGAGAACGAAATCGTGGCAATTGCCACGCCGGAGAGGGCGTTCTTGGATGCGGTCTATCTATACAAGGAATACCATTTTGACAATTTGAGTGGCTTGGACTGGGAAAAGGTCATTTCTTTGCAAAGCCTTTATGAGAGCAAAGTCCTCGAAAAGCGGGTGAAAGAGTATCATCGGATATACAGAGGGGAGAACTAATGGACAATGCCAGACATCGCGTAAAGCTAATTGAAATCCTCAAGGACATCTATGATGATCCTGAACTCCGCACTGCTCTAGGGTTTAAAGGTGGAACGGCGGCGATGCTCTTTTACGATCTGCCGCGTTTTTCAGTCGACTTGGACTTCGACCTTACCAAACAGGGCAATGAGGACTTAATCTTTGACAAACTCAAGGCCATCCTTGGTAAACATGGCACCTTGCGAGAAGCAAGAAAGAAACGGTTTACGCTGTTTTTCCAGATTAGCTACGAGCGAGGCGCGCACACCATTAAGGTAGAGGTTTCCCAACGCCAAGGGAGCAGTGGCTTTGAACCTAAGACCTATTTAGGCATCCCGATGCTAGTAATGAAAAAAGCGGATATGGCTGCGGGCAAGCTGTCAGCCATCATCACTCGCAAGAAACCGGCCATGCGCGATGTTTATGACACTTGGTTCTTTCTCAAGAATCACTGGCCGGTGAGTGAAAAGGTCTTTGAAGAAAAGACCGGCATGAGCCTAGATAAGGGTCTCAAGACCATCATCAAGCAGGTTCAGGACATCAAGCGCAACCAGATACTTCATGGCTTGGGAGATTTGGTCGAAAGAGGGCAAAAGGATTGGGCAAGAGACAAATTGGTTGAAGAAACGGTTTTTTACTTAAAGCTCTTCCAAGAGAGCCAGAAAGCAAAGTGAAAATAACGGATTTTCTTACTTGCACTTTGGGCGAAAAATGCAAA
>QWJF01000022.1 GCA_009391835.1 Chloroflexota bacterium
CCCAGGGTCTACGCCGATCTGCTCGGCGAAAAGATCAGCCGCCATAATTCGCAGGTCTGGCTGGTCAACACCGGTTGGACGGGTGGCCCCTTTGGCGTAGGCGAGCGGATCAATCTGCCTTATACGCGGGCAATGGTCAGCGCCGCGATGAATGGAGCTCTGCAGGATGTGCCCACCCAGCCCGATCCTGTTTTTGGCCTGCATGTTCCCGAGAGCGTCCCTGACGTGCCTGATGCCGTCCTGAACCCGCGTGGCACCTGGCACGATGGCGCCGCTTACGATGATGCGGCTCGCAAATTGGTGGCGCGCTTCCGGGAAAATTTTGAACAGTATGCTAGCGATGTCTCCGAGCAGATTCTCGCGGCCGGCCCGTAGGGTGAGTAACAATCTCAGTCCTGGCAGCGTCTTAATCAGGGAAGCCAACAACCATCGTTGAGGAATAAATGGCAGAAAAGAAAAAAGAGCATTTAAAAACATTGATTATCGGTTCCGGCCCTGCTGGGCTGAGCGCCGCTTTGTATGCCGCCCGCGCCCAATTGGAGCCGCTGGTGCTCACCGGCCAGGAGCTTGGCGGCCAGGTGTCCATTACCCACATTGTCGAGAACTATCCCGGCTTTCCTGAGGGCATCGGCGGCCCTGAATTAACTCAGCTCTTTCAGCAGCAGGCCGAGCGCTTCGGCGCGCGCGTCGAATTTGATACCGCCACAGAAGTGGATTTCTCCAGCCGCCCTTACAAAGTCACAACCTACAATGGCGAATACACCGCCGACACCGTGATCATCTCCACGGGCGCTTCGCCCCGCAATTTGGAGATCCCCGGCGAAAAGGAATTTACCGGCCGTGGCGTTTCCTATTGTGGCACCTGCGATGGTTTTTTCTTTAAGGGGAAGGATGTCGTAGTGGTTGGTGGCGGAGATAGCGCGATGGAGGAGGGCAGTTTCCTCACGCGCTTCGCCGACAAAGTAACCGTGATTCATCGCAAAGGTGAATTGCGGGCGAGCGCCATCCTCGAAAAGCGCGCCAAAGACAACCCCAAGATCGATTTCATCTGGGATACCGTTCTCGAAAATATCAACGGCAATGGCAAGGTGGAGAATGTCCAGCTCAAGAACCTGAAGAGCGGCGAAGCCAGTGATTTTGCCACCGACGGGGTCTTCATCTTTATCGGCCACCTGCCCAACACGGAGATATTCAAGGGCCAGCTCGATATGGACGATGCTGGCTACTTGAAGGTCAACGCCTATATGGAAACCAATCTGCCCGGCGTCTATGCCGCAGGCGAAGTCGCCGATCCGCATTTCCGTCAGGTCATCACCTCCGCCGGAATGGGAGCGGCCGCCGCGATTCAAGCTACTGGCTTCCTCGAAGGCCAGGAATAGGCTTTCTCTACCCTCCTTTTGCCCCGCGGATTTGCTTGGAGAATGCCAAAGGCTGGCGAAGCTGGCCGACGCATTCTCCCTAAGTTTGCGAAGCAAGCGACAGGTATAATTGCCTCACTTGGACGCGAAAGGGACATTCCACACAGCTTTTAGAGGCTCTTGCCCCTGTTTCGCATCATTTCGTGCCTGTACGCTGGCACAATCCTAACTTATTGACATATACCGGAGTGTAGCTGAATGAGTAAGAAGATTTCCATCGTAGGCGCCGGAATGACCGGTTCCACCGCCGCCCACTGGCTCGCCGAACGCGAACTGGCCGACCTTGTTTTGGTTGATATTGTCGAAGGCATGCCTCAGGGCAAAGCCTTGGATATGCTTGAGGCCATGCCTATTGTGGGCAAGGATGTCAGCATTGTGGGCAGCAATGATTATGGCCCCACCGAAGGCTCCGACATCGTCGTGATCACCGCAGGCTTGCCCCGCAAACCCGGTATGAGCCGCGATGATCTGCTCACCACCAACGCCGATATTGTCAAAAAGGCCACCGAGGCCACCCTCAAGCTTTCCCCGGATGCGATCTACATTATCCTAACCAACCCGCTCGATTCGATGTGCTATGTCGCCATGAAAACTGGCGGCTTGCCCCGTGAGCGCGTCATTGGCCAAGCTGGCATTCTCGATTCGGCCCGCATGCGCGCCTTTGTGGCAATGGAAACTGGTGTTAGCGTCGAAAACATCAACTGCTATGTCCTCGGCGGCCACGGCGATAGCATGGTCCCGCTCACCCGCCACTCCAACATCGCCGGCATCCCCCTGGACGAATTCCTGCCCAAAGACAAGCTGGATGCCATCGTCGAACGCACCCGCACAGGCGGCGGCGAGATTGTCGGCCTGCTCAAGCAGGGCAGCGCCTTTTACGCCCCCTCTGCTGCGATTGCTCAAATGGCCGAATCCATTCTGAAAGATAAGAACCTGGTCGTCCCCGCTTCGGTGTATTTGCAGGGCGAATACGGCCTGAAGGATATTTTCTTCGGCGTGCCCACTCAATTAGGCCGCAAGGGCCTTGTCAACGTTTATGAATACACGCTGAATGCAGCGGAGCAAGCTGCGTTGGAAGCCTCTGCTGCCGAAGTGGCCAAAACCACCGCCGAACTCAAAATTTAACAATGTTAGGCTGCCTCTATCCTGAAGGAGGATTGTGATGCCCAAAGATACGCTCTCCATTACCGATAACCGCACGGGTAAAGACTATGAAGTGCCCATCTGGGAAGATACCATCCGAGCGATGGACCTACGCCAGATCAAAGTTAACGAAGATGATTTTGGGATGATGAGCTACGATCCCGCCTTCAAAAACACAGCCAGCACGAAAAGCCGCATCACCCTCGTAGATGGTGAAAACGGCATCCTCCGCTATCGCGGCTACCCGATTGATCAGCTTGCCGAGAAAAGCAATTATCTAGAAGTCGCCTACCTGCTTCTGAACGGGGAATTGCCTACCAAGAAAGATTATAACCAGTGGGAATACGACATCATCCATCACACCATCATCCACGAAAACATCCGTCAGTTGATGCAGAATTTCCGCTACGATGCCCATCCGATGGGCTTGCTCATCTCGACCATCGCCGCGCTCTCCACCTTCTACCCTGAAGCGCCCCAAATCCAAGACAGCCAAGTGCGCAATATCCAGATTCAGCGCCTCATCGCCAAGATGCCCACGATCGCCGCCTTCTCCTATCGCCACAGCCGCGGCTTACCCTTCAATTACCCCGATAACGATTTGAGCTACACCGGCAATTTCTTGAGCATGATGTTCAAGATGACCGAGGTCAAATACGATCCCAACCCGGTGTTGGAACGCGCGCTGGACGTGCTCTTCATCCTACACGCAGACCACGAGCAGAATTGCAGCACCAACGCCATGCGCAGCATCGGCTCTAGCAATGTGGATCCTTATTCGGCGATGGCCGGCGCGGCCGCCGCACTCTACGGCCCTTTGCACGGCGGCGCCAACGAAGCCGTTTTGCGCATGCTGGCCCAGATCGGCGACAAGAAAAACATCCCCGATTTCATCGAAAAAGTAAAGGGCGGGGAGGGTCGGCTGATGGGCTTCGGCCACCGCGTCTACAAGAACTACGACCCACGCGCCACCATCATCAAGAAAGTGGCCGAAGAGGTCTTTGAGGTCACCGGCCGTAACCCGCTGCTGGATATCGCTACTGAGTTGGAGCGCATCGCCCTCGAAGATGATTACTTCATCGAGCGCAAGCTTTACCCCAACGTGGATTTCTACTCCGGCATCATCTACCAGGCAATGGATTTGCCGGTTGCCATGTTCCCGGTGATGTTTGCCATTCCTCGCACGGTCGGCTGGCTCTCGCAATGGCAAGAGATGCTGCAGGATGATGAGCAAAAGATTGCCCGCCCCCGCCAGGTTTATCTTGGCGAAGATGAACGCAAGTTTGTCCCAATGGACAAACGCAAATAACGCAGACCCTCAATCAAAAAGCCCCTGTAACACAGGGGCTTTTTGATACTAGAGAACAGGTCTTTTGATTCCTGGTCAGCAATATCATTTCCTGTCTTAGTCCAGTCACTTCTTTGTAAAGATTTCCCATTGGTATACTGGCATAATTCGGAAAATTGCCAGGCTGAACGCTAAAGAGAAAGGATTCTAAATTGACATCGCTTTTAGGAAATACTGCCAATCGTGCAGAGAAATATCTTGAAGGGCTTAAAACACGCCGAGTAAGTCCGAGCGATGAGGCAGTAAATAATCTAAAAAAATTGGACGTGGAATTGCCCAAAAAGGGGTGGGAACCCGATCGTGTGATTAGCCTTTTAGATGAGGTTGGGTCCCCTGCAACAGTTGCCTCAGCGGATTCTCGATACTTCGGATTTGTTATTGGGGGATCTTTGCCCACTGCTCTCGCAGCAAATTGGCTAGCCGGAGCTTGGGATCAAAACGGAGTTCTATATCTCACCTCTCCTGTCACCGCAGTTCTTGAAGAGATTAGTGAGCAATGGTTAGTTGAGTTGTTGGGACTTCATCCCGGCACAGCCGTTGGTTTTGTTACTGGCGCCACTATGGCAAATTTCAGCGGTTTGGCAGCCGCACGAAATGTTTTACTTGAGCGTCAAGGTTGGGATGTTGAAGCCAAAGGGCTTTTTAGTGCTCCTGAGATCAAGGTTGTTGTGGGCGAAGAGTATCACGCTAGCATGAGGAAAGCCTTGGGATTAATTGGATTTGGACGAGATCGTGTAATCAAGGTTCCCGTAGATAAACAGGGGCGCATGATTGCCGCAAAATTACCAACAGTAGATGAGTTGACGATTGTTTGCCTTCAGGCTGGAAATGTAAATACTGGCTCGTTTGATCCTGCGGAGGAAATTATCCAAACCGCCAAAAATGCCGGTGCATGGGTGCATGTGGACGGAGCGTTCGGACTTTGGGCGAAGGCTTCGCCGAAATATGCAGGGTTAGCCAAGGGTCTTGAATTTGCTGATTCGATCGCCACTGATGCTCATAAGTGGCTAAATGTTCCTTATGATAGCGGACTAGTATTTGTCCGTGATCGAAATGCATTGGCAAGAGCAATGACTACATCGGCGGCTTATTTGATAGAAAGCGGGCGCCGTGAAGGATATTTTTATACGCCGGAAATGTCCCGCAGAGGAAGAGGGATCGAAATCTGGGCAGCGCTCCTTTCTCTGGGTCGAGATGGCCTGGCTGAATTGATAGATAGATGCTGTCAATTAGCATCCAAATTTGCAAACAGGATGGAAGAGGAGGGATTTACTGTCTTGAACGATGTAGTGCTAAATCAAGTATTGATTTCCTTCGGCGATACCGAAAGAACGAACAAGGTGACCAAAGCTATCCAAAGTGAAGGAACGATGTGGGCTGGGGGAACGGAATGGCAGGGCACGACAGCCATGCGCTTCAGCGTTTCCTCGTGGGCGACGACTGAAAATGACATTGAAAAGAGTGTTCAAGCAATAAAACAAGTCGTCGAATCGTTGGATTAAGAGCGCTTGCAGCATCTATCCAACACATACGTTAAATTCAATTTGACGCCTTATCTCCATCACTCTTTCAGGGGCCTTTTGCCCTTCGCTGCGAAGAGGACCGCAGGCCCTACGAAGCAATCTTCTAGATAAAGTCGGAACTCAATATGGATGTCAGAAAATAAAAAGAACCGCATTGCGGTTCTTTTGTCATTGGATACAGAAATTTTTCCTAGGGCGTTGGCGCTGCGCCCCCACCCGAAGCGCTGGACCAGGTGAATACGCGTGACTCACTCATCGGCCCGCCCGTCACGTACACCGGCAGCCCATCTGAGTCCACGCCGATCTGCGCCACCGTCACCACGAACCAGCGGAAAACGTGCGGCTGTCCGCCGTTGGGCCGGAAGGTGGTCGGCACCGTAAAGCTGGTATCCACGACTTCATCAACAATGCGCTGATTTTGCCCGCCAGTGATATCCACCACGGTTACCTGGTAGGCCTCATTGTTGCGCAGGGCGCCCACCGACGACCATTGCAGCGTAACCGTATTATTCGACACGTTGAAGGGCGCGCCATCCACCGGCAACAGCAATTCCGCCGCAGGGTAGGGCGGCGCGATCGTCGGCGTTACCGTGGAGCCGCCCACAAACACTCGTTCGCAGAAAGGAATTGTGATGCGCTGCCCCAGGAAAACAATATCGCTGGGCAGCCCATTCCACTCCAGGATCGCGTCCACAGGGATGCCGTAGCTTTGCGAAATAAGACCCATTGTGTCGTTTTCCTGCACAACGTAAAGCTCAGTTGTGCAGACTGCCCGGGTTGCATTAAATTCACTCAGCGTGGAAGTGGCAATCGGAGTGGGGGTAAACGTGGGCTGCGGCACGCTCAGCACTTGCCCAATGAATAGTGCGCAATCCGACCGTAAGGAATTCTCCAAGAGAAGGCTTTGCACGCTTACGTTAAAGGCAAACGCAATGCTGCCGCAAGTATCCAGGTTTTGCACGTTGTACGTCAGCGGTGTCAACGTAGCCTGTGGGGTCGAAGTCGGGGTCGGTGTCTCGGGGGTTCCAGTCGGTGTAATTGAGGGCGAAGCTGTTGCCGTAGGAACCCCGGTGGGCACCGCAATGCGATCGCTCTGCGACAATCCAAAATAGGTCAGCCCGCCACCGACCACGATGAACAAAAGTAGCAGCCCCAGCGCGATGGGCAGGCTGAGCCGCACCTCGGGGGTCGCCCCCGTTGGGACGGCTGTCGAAGTCTTACGTTTGGCAGCCGCTGCGCCGGCGGTGAACTGATATCCGCACACCAGGCATCGGCTTGAATCCTCGCTCATTCGCGTGCCGCACGAAGGGCACACTTTGCTGGGCGCGTTGTCAGTTTTCTCACTCATAAACGCCGGGATTATACCAAAGCGGGTCTTAACCGAAGGTGAGTCCAGGGGACGGGTATACTCGCCGAAATGCAGCCCCACAGCCTTTATCTGCACATCCCCTTTTGCACCCATCGCTGCGCCTATTGCGATTTCAACACCTACGCAGGCCTCGACTCGCTCATCCCCGCTTACGTGGACGCGTTAATCTTGGAGCTGCGCGGCCTGGCTGCTTCGGCCCCCACGCCCATCCCCGTCCACACCGTCTTTTTTGGCGGTGGCACGCCCTCCCTTCTCCCTGCCGATCAGTTGGCGCGGGTTCTTGATGCCATTCGCGCTGTCTACCACCTCGACACCGACGCAGAGATCAGCCTGGAGGCCAACCCCGGCACGCTGGTTGCCCAACAACTCGATCAGTTGCGCCGCGCCGGTTTCAATCGCATCAGTTTCGGCGTCCAATCCGCTGACCCCACTGAGCTGCGCCTACTGGAGCGGGGTCACGATTTCATCGACGTCATCCGGGCCGTGCAGTGGGCCCGGCAGGCGGGCTTCGACAACCTCAACCTCGATCTCATCTTTGCGCTCCCTGGCCAGACCCTGCCGCGTTGGCAGCGTAACCTCGAGCATGCCCTTAGCCTCAACCCCGAGCACCTCTCGCTTTACGCCCTGAGCATCGAGCACGGCACACCTTTCCGCGCAATGGCCGGGCGCGGCCTTTTCCCCCTTGCGGATCCCGACCTCGCCGCCAACATGTACGAGCATGCCATGCAGCGCCTTAATGGCGCCGGGTATGAGCATTACGAGATCTCCAATTGGGCCCGACGTGCGCCGGATGGACAGCCGCTGGCTTGCCGCCACAATCTGCAATATTGGCGCAACCAGCCCTATATCGGCTTCGGCGCAGGCGCCCACGGCTGGGTAGCAGGCTGCCGCACTATGAATGTGCTCGGCCCCGCCGCGTATATTGAGCGCCTGCACAAGCCGGAAGCCGCCTTTGATTTTCCCCGCACTCCGGCCAGCCTCACCGCCCAGCGCGTGGATGCGCAGCGCGCAATGGGCGATACGATGATGATGGGTCTGCGCTTGCTGGAGGAGGGCGTCTCGGATGGCGAGTTCGCCGCTCGTTTCGGCCAACCGCTGGACGCCGTCTATGGGCCAGCCATTGAGCGCCTGGAGGCGCAGCAGCTTCTCGAGCACGCCGCGCCGGATCGGCTGCGCCTTACTGTTCGCGGCCGCTTATTGGGCAATCAGGTCTTTCAGGAATTTGTTTAGGGGCTAATGCCCGCGCGAAACCAGTTCGTCCGCTAAGGCTTTCAACGCATTTCCCGCATCGGGTTCGGAATTAGCCTCGCGTAGGGCGTTCAGCGCTTCATCCGTGAGACGCAGGGCCTGCTCCTCGGTATAGGCGCGTGCCCCTTCAGCTTCCAGCAGGGCAGCCAGTTCAGATACCTCATCAGCGCTCCGCTCGCCGTTACCAGCGCCGTTCTTCCAGCGTTTGGCGAAATCCCCGCCCTTTTCCATTGCATAAAGTACTGGCAACGATTTTTTCCCGCTGGCCAGATCGCTATGGGTGGATTTTCCCGTTTGTTCCGCTTCACCCCAGATCCCCAGCAAATCATCGTGCACCTGGAAAGCCAGCCCCAGTTGCTTGCCGAAGCGCGTGTAAGCCTGCATCTGCCCCTCGCTCGCCCCGCCCACCAACGCGCCCAGCCGCGTGCAAGCCGCGAAGAGCACCGCCGTCTTGCCCAACACCATTGGCCAATAATCGTCCAGGCTCAGGTCTTCGGCCTGCTCATAGCTAAGGTCCAGGTATTGGCCCTGCGTCAATTGCAAGCTGGTCAGTGGCAGCAATCGCGCCGCTTGCGCATAGACGGCTGCCGATCCCAGGACCAGGAGCCGCTCCAGAGCCATGTGCGCCAGCGCAAACATTGAATCGCCGGCGTTGATTGCCTGCGGCTCGCCCCATTGGGTCCATAGGGTGGGGCGTCCACGCCGGTCCCGGCTGCCATCTTGGATGTCATCGTGGATCAGGGAAAAATTGTGCACCAATTCAACGGCCGCCGCAGCCGGCAGCGCTTCGGCCCAGTCCGCGCCACAACCCGCCGTGCTCAGCAACACCAGCAGCGGCCGCACGCGTTTGCCGCTTGCTTTGGCCCCCGCGCCTTCTCCGCTCCAGCCCAGATGGTAGCTGAGCATCTGGTGCAGGTCCTCCATCCCCTCGCCGCCCGCCTGCTTGACCACTGCCTTGAGTTCTTCCTCAATGGCAGGCAGCATTTCCTGGCGAAAGCTTTCTAAGGGCATGGGCAGGGACTCCGGCGATCCCGGAAATTAAGTTCGCTCAATCAGTGGGGTTTGGCCGAGTTGTTGCAGGTTGGCAGCGCCCGCCGCAAACATACACACCTGCACTTCGCGCGCCAGCTCTTGAATGGTCTGCACAGTGGCTCCAACAGATTGGTTGGCCGCTTTCAAATAGGGCCCCGCCATCCCGCCCAGCTTTGCGCCCAGCGCGATGCTTTTGGCGATATCCACGCCTGTGCGAATGCCTCCCGAGGCGAACAGCGTCATGCGCGGCAGCGCCTTTCGGATCCCGATCAGGCTGTCGGCGGTGGGGATACCCCAATCCAGGAAGGCCGCCGCCAGCCGCTTCTGGCGGGCATCTTTTGCCCGGTGCATCTCCACCTGGCTCCAGGATGTGCCGCCCGCTCCAGCCACATCAATCCCCTGCACTCCGGCATTCGCCAGTTGGCGAGCGGTGCTGGCGCTGAATCCCCAACCCACTTCCTTCGCCACCACGGGCACGCTGAGCGCTTTGCACACGGCTTCAATCTTCTTGAGTAGCCCCGCAAAATGGGTGTCCCCTTCGGGCTGCACGGCTTCCTGCAGCGCGTTAAGGTGCAGGTAAAGCGCGTCCGCCTCCGCCATCTCTACCGCTCGCTGGCATTCGTCCACGCCGTACCCGTAATTCAATTGCACCGCGCCCAGATTGGCAAACAAAAGAATATCCGGCGCAACGCTGCGCACCTGGAAAGTGTTGGCCAGGCTGGCGTCTTCAATCGCCGCTCGTTGAGAGCCCAGGCCCATTGCGATGCCCTCAGCCTGCGCGGCTTCTGCTAATCGCAGGTTCAGCGTTTGGGCTTCTTTCGTCCCTCCCGTCATAGAGGAAATCAGGAGAGGCGCGCGCAAAGTCCGGCCAAAGAGCGTCTGGCTGAGGCCTACATCTTCTAAATTAATCTCGGGGAGCGCCTGGTGCTCAAAATAATAACGTTCCAGCCCGGTGCTCAAGCTGGAACGAACATCTTCCTCAAGGTTGATTCGAATGTGGTCCGATTTCCTCGAACTGGTCTGCGTAACTTTCGCCATGTAGGAGTGTTCCTGTGAGTGATGGAAGTTTACCAGTCGCTAACTGGCGTGTCAATAACGCTTGACGATTAGGGGCTGGCAGGTAGAATTGCCGGATTGTCCGTAATGCAAGGAGGCAGAATATGGCCGATGAGACCTTTGAAAAAGTAAAAGAAACCATTATCGAATTGCTCGGCGTGGATGAGGGCAAGGTCGTGTCCGAGGCCCGTTTTAAGGAAGACCTTGAAGCCGATTCGTTGGATATTGTGGAATTGATCATGGCCCTGGAAGACAAGATGGGTATTGAGATTTCCGACGAAGACGCTCAGAACATTACCACTGTAGGCGGGGCAGTCGAGTATATTCAAAAGGGCTAGCCAGAGCATAAAATTGGCTAAGGCGCGACCTGGTCGCGCTTTCGTCTTTAAATCAAAAGGCGCTGCTTATGCAGCGCCTTTGCGTTAAACAAACATGTCAGTCTGGAATTACTTCTTTAACATCTCCGGAATCTGCTCCGGATGATCAGCCACCTGCACGCCGGCTTTTTTGAGCGCCTCCACCTTGTCCTTCGCAGTGCCCGCGCCGCCCTCCACGATGGCTCCGGCATGCCCCATGCGCTTACCGGGAGGAGCGGTTTTGCCCGCAATGAAGCCAACCACCGGCTTGGTCATTTTCTCGTTGATGTATTCCGCGGCCTTCTCTTCATCCGTGCCGCCGATTTCTCCAATCATCACTACTTGATCAGTCAGTGGATCATCTTCAAACATCTGCAGAACTTCTATAAAGCTGATGCCCTTCACCGGGTCTCCGCCAATACCCACGCACGTGCTGCAACCCATCCCCTCCTGCTTCAAGGCGTTCAACACTTCGTAAGTCAGCGTCCCCGAGCGTGAAACCACACCCACATTCCCCGGCATCGAGATGTTGCCGGGGATGAAACCGATCTTGGTTTGGCTGGGCGTGAGCAATCCGGGGCAGTTGGGGCCGATCAGCGTCACCTGTTTGAAATCCAGATAAGCGCGTACTCGCATCATGTCCTGAATCGGCACCCCTTCCGTCAGACAAATGATCAACCGGACGCCCGCATCCGCAGCTTCCAAGATCGAGTCGGGCGCCGCAACCGCCGGCACAATGATCATGCTGGTGTCCGCCCCGGTGGCTTCTACCGCTACTTTGACCGAATCGAACACTGGCACTTTGCCATCCAGCACCCACTCGCCGCCCTTGCCCGGCCGCATGCCCGCCACCACTTTGGTGCCGTAATCCAACATCAATTGCGAATGGAATGAGCCTTCGCGGCCAGTAATGCCCTGCACCACCACGCGCGTATCTTTGTTGGCTAGGATGGCCATTTACTTGCTCCCTTGAGCGGCCTGGACCGCTTTTTGGGCAGCCTCGGCCAGCGATTCGGCAGTGATCATATTGGCATCCGCCAGCAGGGCCCGGCCTTCTTCAGCGTTGGTGCCCACCAGTCGCACCACCATTGGCACGTCCGTCTTGATTTGTTTGAGCGCTTCCAGAATGCCTTTGGCGACTTCGTCGCCGCGCGTGATGCCCCCAAAAATATTGAACAACACCGCCTTGACATTTTTATCCTGCAGGATGATGCGCAGGGCCGCAGCTACTTTTTCGGCGTTGGCGCCCCCGCCGATATCCAGGAAATTGGCCGGCTCGCCGCCGAACAGCTTGATGATATCCATCGTGGCCATCGCCAGCCCGGCGCCGTTCACCATGCAGCCGATTTCGCCATCCAGCTTGATATAGGTCAGCTCGTTTTCGCGGGCTTCCACCTCGGCTGGCGCTTCTACGTCAATGTCCCGATGTGCTTCTAAATCCGCGTGGCGATAGAGGGCGTTGTCGTCAATCAGCATCTTGCCATCTACGGCCAGCAGTTCGCCATCTTTGGTAATCACCAGCGGATTGATCTCCGCCAGCGTTGCGTCGCTGCGCTGATAAGCCTGCCACAGCCCTTGCGTCACTTTGTGGAAGGCATCCCAGTGCTCCCGCTCCAGCTCAATGCTCACCGCCAGATCGCGCACCTGGTAATCCTGCAAACCCAAAAGCGGGTTCACGTGCGCCCGGATGATCTTCTCCGGCGTTTTGGCGGCTACCTCTTCAATATCCACGCCCCCGGCCGCCGAAGCCATAATCACCGGCTGGCGAGCGGCGCGGTCGTTAGTGATTCCCAGATAAATCTCAGTCGCAATCTCGACCGCCGGATCGATCAGTACCTTGCGCACGGGCAGGCCCTTGATCTCCATCGCCAGGATTTCTTCGGCGGCTGTCCGGGCTTCTTTGGCGTTTTCGGCCAGCTTGATGCCGCCTGCCTTGCCGCGCCCACCCACCAGCACCTGGGCTTTAACAACAACGCGGCCACCTAGGTCTTTGGCAATTTTGCCGGCTTCCTTTGGGGTGGCCGCTACGTGTCCCTTGGGGGTGGGGACTCCATACGCGGCAAAAATGTCCTTTGAGATGTATTCGTGTAATTTCATGTAAGGGAGGGTCTCTCCTGCTTGGATTGACTGACAGCGCATTATAACATGTGCCGAAAAAGGCCAATCTGCGATGTAAAATGCAGGGATCAAGATACTGGAGGATGAATGGCTTACGACGAAGGACTTGCGCAACGCATTGCCGAAGCCTTGGATGGCGATCTGGAAGTTGTTGTAAAGAAGATGTTTGGCGGCGTGTCCTTTCTGGTGCGCGGCAACATGGCCGTCGGCGTAATCAAAGATGAGTTATGTGTGCGCGTGGATCCCGAGCAATTTGAGGATCTGTTGTCCCTGACCAATACGCGCATCTTTGATTTCAATGGGCGACCCATTCAGGGCTGGTTGATGGTGCATCAGGATGGCTTGGGCGACGATGCCGAGTTGAGCGCCTGGATTGCTCGCGGCGTGGAATTCGCGCTTTCTCTCCCCGCCAAATAGCAAAACCAGTTGCGATTTTCAGTCAGCGGAAAACAATAAATATTCCCATACCTTCCCACAGACTCACAATTTCGCCAATCGTTGCGAAACACCGCCTGTCCTGGAATCGAATCAGGCATATTGTGAAGAAACCGAAAACTTGTTGTGAGCGCCAACCATTTCTGGCAATTGGTTACTGGCTTGCCCATAGAGTTGGGTGGTATAAATACTGGACGCCAAATTTAGAAGGAGAAAAGAATGAAGAAGCTCAATCTCGTGGTTTTCTTGTTGGTTGGGAGCGCTGTGCTGGCTGCATGCGGGCCGCCTCCCCCGGCGGAATTCACGATAGAAATGAACGAATACAGCTTTACCCCGTCCAATATTGAACTCCAGGTCGGCCAGGAAGTGACGTTTACTTTGGTGAATGTGGGCCAGCTGGATCACGAGTTTATGGTCGGGCAGGGTGTGGATAACGATTCAGAAGGCCGGCCCGCCGGATACCGCACCGATTTCTTCGCCAGTGGAGGAGTTGTACCGGTGGTGAGCGGCGGCGGCATGCTGATGGATCATGCGGAAGCAGATATGGGCGACATGGAAGGCATGGACCATTCCGATGACGCTGGAGCCATGAGTGAGACCAATATGGTGTTGCAGCCGGTGGGTTCAGACAGCACTACGATCAACTTCACTGTTACTGAAGATATGCTGGGCATCTGGGAAATGGGCTGCTTTGAACAGGATGGCGTCCACTACCGCAGTGGAATGCTGGGGTCGATTGTCGTTCGCCAGTAAACGTTTCGCTTAACGCATAATTTGAAAAGCGCCCGAACTTTGGGCGCTTTTCTTTTTAAGGCAGCCCAAACAGAGAAAAGGTAAGCTCCGTGCCGAGCGGGATAAGGCGGCCTTCCGCCACCCAATCTGATAGTTGTACCTCGCCATCAGCATCCAGCCAGTCTGTGGGCAGTATTAGCGTGCGGATGTGCTCCATTTCAAGCAACTGCAAACTTTTCTCGTCGGGGAAACCTTGCAGGGCGTCTTTGAAGCGCAGATGCGAAGTGGGGAAATAGCCCGAGTAGCCATTGATGATGGTGATCCCTGAGCGCTGAGCCAATAGCATCCAGTTGGTGGTCTGGTAGTAGGCTGCCGCGGAGCGCCCGGAGACGAAGGGCAAAAACACCGCCGGGGACTCTGCCCGAGTGAGCCTTCCGGCTGTGGGCGTCGAGACGAGCGTTTCGGGCAGCGGAAAAATTTCGAAGGTGGTAACGAGTGCGAGCACGCACAGCAGCAATATTTGCTTTCTGCGCCACAAGCGCCCAAGGGTAAGTAGCGCTAGCATCAGCAGGGCAAACTGCATCAGCAGCCCAAAACGGAAGGGGCTGCGAATATGGGAGAAGCCGGGCGCGGATTGCCAGAGCCACTCATAGGGCCTGAAGCCTAAGAAGGTGAGGTTCAACCCCAGTGAAAGCAGGAAAGCAATCCCTGCGCTCCACGCCAGAACGGGCCTGGCGTACTTGGAGTGCGGATTATCGGGCTTTCGCGCCAAAGAAAAGAGTGCCAAGACGACCAGCGTGAGGCTCGGGTACAGCCCGAAACGTGTGGCCCTAGATCCTAGGAGTTGCGCCAAATATGTGCGCGGCGAGGGGCTGAGGAAATCTGCGAGGGTCGCCGAACCAGCCCGCACGCTGCTGCTGGCCCGCGTAAACCCGTATTGGTCGAGTATCTGCGCCTGGCGTAGCAGATATGGAAAAGAAATAAGAAGGGCCAGCGCGATGCCGAGCAGCAACATCCCGCCCGTCCACCTGGATTTGCGCATAGCCATAACCAGGTGCAGCCCAACCAGCATGGCAGCAATCAGCCCAAAGTACTCGCTCAGATAAAATGATCCGCCCAACGTGAGCCCGAGGAGCAGAGCGCGTCCGAGGCTGGGAGTAGCAAGCAGCCGCTGGGCGGCCCACAGTGCCAGCACCAGGACAAAAAGGGGCTGCAGCTGCAGGACGCTGCGCTCATGAGTGAGAAAGGGCAGTGCCTGAGCCCAGAAACCGCCAAGCAGGGCGATGGGCAGGGCAAGTTTCAGATGGCGGAAGAACCCAAACGCGGCCAGCCCGTTGAGCGTGATGTAGAGCAGCCACACCGCGTTGTAGGCCGCCACCGGATTAACCCCGCCGAAGGGCAGCGAAAGCAGGCCGGCCAGCGGCTGTGGGTCGCTAAAGGCTAGTGCGCCCTGGCTGGGGTAAAAGATGGGCGCATCCCAATAGGATTCGAAGCCGCCCGCCGCGCTTTGACGTGTCCATTGGAGGGTCCACACATTCAGCTGCGGCACCGTGGCGCTGCGCTCGCTGCCCATCGGCAAAGCCGAGGCTACCTGGGTGATCGTGGGCCAGGTGAGCAGGATGGCAGTCAGCAAGTAGAGCGCCAGTGGTAAGCCCAGGCGGCGAAGGGTGGGGGGCATGCCGTTTTTCATTTGGTTACGGCGGATAACATAGTATGTGGAGAAGATTATACGTGCGGGTCGCCGCTATCCGTTCAACTCCAAATCTGCTACAATTTACACTTGGAAATCGGCTCCGGCCCTTTGGCCGGGGTTTTTGTTTGTCAAGAGGACTTTATGCAGCAGATTCGAACTGATTTACGCAACATCGCCATCATCGCCCACGTGGATCACGGCAAAACCACGCTGGTGGATGGGCTTTTAAAGCAGGCTCACATTTTCCGTGAGAACCAGCAGATAGTAGAGCGCGTCATGGACTCCAATGACCTGGAGCGTGAACGCGGCATCACCATCCTCGCCAAGAACACCTCCATCGTGATCAAAGATCCCGAAACCGGTGAGCCTGTCAAGATTAACATCGTGGATACCCCGGGCCACGCTGATTTCGGCGGTGAAGTCGAACGCGTCCTCAACATGGTGGATGGCGTGCTCCTTCTCGTGGATGCCGCCGAAGGGCCCCGCCCACAGACGCGCTTCGTGCTCAAGAAGGCTCTCGAACTCGGCCACCGCGCCATCGTGGTCATCAACAAAGTCGATCGCAAGGACGCCGATACCACCCGCGTGCTCAACGAAATCTTCGATTTATTTATTGAATTGGGTGCCACCGATGAGCAGGCCGAATTCCCCGTGGTTTACACCACGGCCACCGAGCAGCGCGCCGGGATGACGGCCGATCTGGGCCCCGATCTCCAGCCGTTGTATGCCACCATCTTGAAGGAAGTTCCGCCGCCGCTGGTGGACGCCGAGGCCCCCCTTCAGATGCTGGTTACCACCCTCGATTACGACAACTACCGCGGCATGGTGGCTATTGGGCGCATTTTCGCTGGCAGCATGCAGACGGGCCAGTCTGTGGTGCGCATCAAAATGGGTGGCGAAACGCTGCCAGAGACGATCCGCTATCTCTACGTGCAGGATGGCCTGGAGCGCCTTGAAGTCGAATCAGCCTCTGCCGGCGATATCGTCGTCGTGGCCGGGCTCGAGAATATCTCCATCGGCGAGACGCTGGCTGATGTTGAAAACCCGGTTGCGCTGCCCGGCATCCACGTGGAAGAACCCACCGTGCGCATGGCCTTCGGCGTGAACACCTCGCCTTTTACCGGCAAGGAAAGCCGCTGGAGCACCTCGCGCAAGCTGGGTGAACGCTTGTATAACGAACTGCGCAGCAATGTTTCCTTGCGTGTAGAGGAAACCGATAGCGCCGACACCTTTATCGTTTCTGGCCGCGGAGAACTCCATTTGGCCATCCTTATCGAAACCATGCGCCGCGAAGGCTATGAGCTGCAGGTCTCGCGCCCCGAAGTGATCCTACGCCAGGATGAGCGCGGCAAAACCCTCGAGCCCTATGAAGAAGTCCATATCGAAACCAGCAAGGAAAGCTCTGGCGCCGTAATGGAAATGATGGGCAAGCGCCGCGGCGAAATGGTGGACATGGTGGATAGCAGCTCAGGTACGGTGCGTATGCGCTTTGTAATCCCCACCCGCGGCATGCTCGGCTTCCGCTACCAATTCCTGACTGCCACCCGTGGCATGGGCGTAATGAACACCATCTTCCACGGCTACCAGCCGATGGCCGGCTCGCTGAGTTCGCGCTCGCGCGGCTCGCTGGTTGCCTGGGAACCTGGGACCACCACCACCTTCGGCTTAAAGAACGCCGAAGAACGCGGCACGCTCTTTATCCCACCCGGAACCGAAGTCTACAGCGGCATGGTGGTCGGCGAGCACCAGCGCCCCGGCGACCTCGAAGTCAACGTCTGCAAGACCAAACACCTCACCAACATGCGCAATCAGATCCGCGATATCGAAGTCCGCTTGGTCACCCCCCGTGAGATGAGCCTGGACGAATGTATTGAGTATTTAGCCGAGGACGAGCTCCTCGAGGTAACCCCCGAGAACCTGCGCATCCGCAAGCGCATCCTGGATACCAACATCCGCAACCGCGAAGTAAAACGCGCCAAAGAACTAACCAACTAGTCATTTCTGCAATCCAAATCAAAAGAGCCGCTTGAGCGGCTCTTTTTTTGTGTTTATCGAATTCGTAGGGTCGAGGCATACCTCGACCCTTTCCGCGTCATTGCGAGGAGAGCCGCAAGTCCCCCTAATCCCAAACCTTGCCCCCGCTATTAACAACCTTGTTCATAGCCCTTGCGCTATCTTGGCTTACCTCTGCTTCCATAAACTTTCACCCTTTTCCACTAGGAGGAAAAATGAAAAAGTCAAGAATTGCTGTGTTGGTCATCGTCTTGCTGCTGTCCCTCGTGATGGTCTCCACGGCCAGCGCCGTCACTGGCGGCGAACCAGATGGTGCTGCCCATCCCCAGGTGGTGCTGCTCATCATGGATGTTGGCGGCCAGCCTGCCTTCCGTTGCAGCGCCACGATGCTCACCCCCACAGTCGTGCTCACCGCCGGACACTGCACCAACAACCACCCGGACGCACCCTTTACCGGCATGCGGATTTTCACGGAGTCGGATGTGCAGAATGGCGAGAACGACTATCCCTTTGGGGGCGGCAACAACACGGTGGAAGCCGTTTCCTGGGCCGGGCATCCCCTCTACGAAACCGGCCCCTTCTTCCTGCATGATGTCGGCATCGTCATCCTGGAATCGCCTGGCTACGATCCGGGACTCTTCGGAACGCTGCCGACCGCCGACCAGTTGGACGTGCTCGCCACCAAACGCGGCAAGCAGGATGTCACCTTCACCTCGGTAGGCTACGGGTTGCAACAGATCACTTCGAACCCGCACCACACGGTGAGGCTGACCGGCTTGCGCATCCGCTATGTCGCCACGCCGAACCTGATCCAGATCAACACCCCTGGTTTCACCGGCGATTTCTCCATGTTGCTCTCGAACAACGCAGCTACTGGTGGCACCTGCTTTGGTGATTCGGGCGGTCCAAACTTCCTGAACACAACCAATGTAGTTGCTGGGGTAACCTCCTTCGGCTTGAACGGCAACTGCGCCGGCACGGGCGGCGTCTTCCGCATGGACCGGCAGAACGTGCTCGATTTCGTCAATAGCTATCTGCCCTAACTGGGCATCCGCAGAGGAAAAAGAGAGGGCCGCCAATTTGGCGGCCCTCTCGGCGTTTAGCCTTCGTCTCGATTGCAGCTTTGAATTTAGGGTGCCTTGAAGAGCAGCACCCGATTGTTCTGGCTGTCGCTCACCCACACGTTACCATCCGCATCCGCGGCAATGCCCTGCGTAATCCCCAGCAGCACGGCGGTCTGGTCGAAGCCGCCCCAGAAATATTGCAACTCGCCATTGAAGTTATAGACCAATACGCGGCCCGCCTCGGGATCGCTGATGTAAAGCCGATCACCGCCCACCGCCAGATAGGGCTTGTTCTCCAGCGATTGGCCAAACCAGCCGGAAATGTCCCAGGCGTCCACGGCTTCAAAGACGCCGTCGCTGTAAGCAATCACCTGCACCCGTTGGTTCCATGTATCGGCCACATAGAGGCGGTTGTTGGCCAGGTCCACAGCGATGCCCACGGGTTCATCGAAGCTGCCCAGATCGAAACCGAAGACGCCATACTGGTTAATATATTCGCCATTCGCATCATAGACTGTGATGCGCTTGTTGCCCGTGTCGGTCACCAGCACGTTGCCATCCGCATCCACGGCCACATCCCGTGGGCCATACATGGAGTACGGATCGCTGCCCTGTGCGAATACGCCCCAACTGGTCAGGTAGCGCCCGCCCGAGGTGAATTTCTGGATGCGGTGGTTCCAGGTATCCGCCACGTAGACGAATTCGCCATCCGGTGAAACCGCCACTCCCCAGGGTTCGTTGAAGCTGCCCGGCTCGGGGCTTTCACCGCCCGTCGCGCTCTGGCTGCCCCAACTGCGAATTAACGTGCCATCCGCGGCGATGTGCTGAATGCGATGGTTGAAAGCATCCGCCACATACAGGCTACCATCCGGAGCCAGCGCCAGGCCGCGCGGCGCATTGAATTGCAGCGGGCCGCTGCCGGCTTCGCCAAGGCTGAGCGCCGCGGGCAGTTCGATGCCCTTGTCCTCGTAGGGGTCGGCGATCTCCACCCCCGCCGCCGGCTCCACCCCATATTCCCATATCTGGGCCACCACATCCTTGCGCACATACAGGCGCATCGTGCGCGAGGGATTCCAATTGGTCATATCGAAGCTTTGGCCGCGCGCCGCGAAATAATCGCTGAAGTCGCGATCCATCCAGATGTTGTAGACCGCCGCGCGCTCGGCGCCGGTGTCGAGGTAGCCCCACACGCGTGCCAGGGCGCGCGGCAGGTAGTTGATGGTATTCATGGTTTCAGCGGGCTGCCCAGTTTGAACGGAATAATCGTAGCTCACGCTACTCTTTTGGAAATCGAAATAATCCTGGTTGGGCCACCAAATGCGGATGTATTCAAACATGTTGTAGCCGTTCCCCACGATGGGTTCGATCTTGGAATAGTTGGCGTCACCCACGATAATGATCGGGGCATCCCGCAAATCGCGGCTTGGCGTCTCGCCGTAGTAGCGTTGGTTGGGGTAATTGCGTAAATACCACCAGAAAGGGTAGGAGGTTTCGTTGTCGTAGGCAACCACCATCGTGTTGCCGTCATTGATGCGCTGCGAAAGTTCGTCCACTTGCTCCATGATCTCTTTGGGGCCGCGCGCCATGTGGGCGTAAACCAGATACTCGGTGGCATCGTCGTAATTGATGAAAGCCGCCCGCATCGAGGTGCGTATAGTGAGCAGCGCCATACCGATGATGACCACCAGCCCGGCGACCGCGCTCAACTGACCATCGGGCAATTCCTCGCGTAAACGCCAAAGCCCGTAGCCACTAGCCAGCACCACAATAATCCGAAAGACGAATTCATAGGTATCCAGCAATTGGGTCTGCTGGGGGCCCTGAAAGGGTGGGTTGGCGCCCAGCAAAGAGACGAGCGCCCCAAGCAGGGCCAGAATAAACACCGGAACCAGGATCACAGCAAACGCGGTCCGAGGTAGTCGCCAGCGCGCCCAATCAATGCGCTGGATCAAGCGGCTAAAGGCCCAGCCGCTGAGCAAGATCATGGGCAGGGCAATGTGGTAGGTGAGCCAGGGCATCTTTTCACCGGCAACCGTGTAAGCAATGAGGCTGGTGACTGCCCAGAAGGCGAAAAAGATCAGCGCCAGTCGGCGGCTTTCGTGGGGGCGCAGATTGCGGTCCGGGGCATCATTTTGGGCAGGCGGCTCCGTTTTGCGGCGCAGGAGTTTCACGCCCATCCAGGCGGCGAGCAGCGTGCCGGTCGCTGCCAGATATTCATAGATCGGGATTTGCACGCCCCAGTAATAGTAGGAGGGTTGGCTGCCGCGCTGCACGCCTTGCTGCTCAAGCCAATAGCCAAGTGATCCCACCAGTCCCGTAAACAGGCCATTGAGGTTGGTGAACATGGTGCTGAAGAGTGGCACAAAAATCACGTAGAAAATCGCCACATTGGTGAGCCACACGCGTCGCGACCAGAGCATTCCGAGAAGCGCGGAAAGCCCGAAAAGGGCCAACACCATGAGTGCCACCGGGATCAGGCTGCCCGCTTCCTGCGCACTGAGCCCGCTGCCCTGAACCGCGCGGCTGAGCAGATCCACGTAGTAGCTGTAAGTATGGTCGGGGTTAATGAAGCGAATCGGGAAGGCCGCTAGGTGGGGCAGCACCAGCGTGAAGATCAGCACCATCAACCCAAAGCTGCGCTCCTTGCGCAGCTGCTCCCAGCCATAGCCGCGCACAAGGAAGGCAAGGCCCGCGATCAGCGCCAGCCCAGCCAGCCCGCCGCTAACCAACACAATCGGCGAGACGGGTGCCGCGGATTGCACCGGCACCGGATCCCCCGCCACAACGGGCTCCAGCACCTCTGCCCCGCTGACCACCCCCGGCGACACCTTCGCCTGCACCCACTGAACACCGACCGTGATCACTGCCAACGCCAGAACCGCGTAGAGCGCATACAGGAAGCGTCGCCGAAACTCGGGCCGCGGCCATTGGTGGCGGCTCACGCGCACCAAAAACAGGAATCCCAGGAAGAGTAGCCCCTGGGCGGCGTAGATAAAGGAGGTTTCCTTAGCAGCAAAGTGCAACGCGGTGGCCGCAGTCAGGAAGTAAAGATATTTGTTCTCGCCGAGGTCGAGATATCGCAGTATCGCCCACAGGGTGACAAGGCCAAAGAGGCCCACATAGGCCTCATTGCGGGCATAGCGCCCGTAATACAACATGTAGGGCGAGATGAGCAGCAGGGCAGCAGCAATCATCGCGCCGATGCGCCCGATATAGCGGCGGAAAGCCCAGGCAAAGCCCACGATCGCAACGCTGAAGAGTGCCGCCGGGAAGCGGGCAGAGAAATCGCTATCGCCGAAAAGAAAATACGAGAGGGAGATGAGATGGAATTGGAGCGGGCCGTGAGTAAGAGGCGAATGGGCGTAGCCGTTGCCCTTGAACAATTGCCAGGAAAAATACACATGCGAAGTTTCGTCGTGGCTCATCACCCGGGCTCCCAGATCGTAAAAACGGGAGATAACCGCCAGGATCAGGATGGCGGCAAAGAGCAGCGTCTCCCAATTAACGACCAAGCTGGCAACCAATGGTCGATCGAGCCAGGATTGGGTTTTAGAGTCTGGAAGTTTGGCCATGCAGGTTTCCCTCGTGGGCAGGATGTCTTATGGTATCTGCGGCGTATTGTACGCTAGCGGGGATGGCTACGCAATTGCGGCACAGCGAAATTGACCGGATTTAGCGAATCTTAAGCTTGCTGGCGTTTGGCGTACAAAGCCTGCACTTCATCCGCCGTCAGCGCCCGCCATTCCCCCACCTTGAGCCGGCCCAATTCCAAAGTGCCGATTCGGATACGGATCAGTTTCGCAACCGGCAAGCCGATAATGCCCGCAGTTTCCCGGATCTGGCGTTTGCGGCCCTCGGTCATGATGACGTTGACCCACGCGCCCTTCCCGTGGGGCCGGATTACGCGCACCTGGGCAGGCAGCGTGCGGTGGCCGTCTGCCAGCACAACGCCGCGCTGCCACGCTTCGAGCTGCTTGCGGTCCGGTTGGCGGGCCACCAGCACCCGGTATTCCTTCTCGTGCCCGTAGCGCGGATGGGTGAGCCAGTTGGTGAGCCGCCCATCATTAGTCAGCAGGAGTAGCCCCTCGCTCTCCGCGTCCAGCCGCCCCACAATGTGCAGGCCGGTGGCCTTTGGCACCAAATCGGTAACCTTTTGGCGGCGGTCGGGGCCGCCAGTGGTGGATATCACCCCGCGCGGTTTATTCAGCGCAAAATAAACCATCTCGGTTTCGGCGCGCACCGTCTGGCCATCCACCGTGATTTTGTCAACGGCAGGGTCCGCTTTGGCGCCCAGTTCCGCAGTCTGGCCGTTGAGCCGCACGCGTCCGTCGGCGATCAGCTTGTCGCTGGCGCGCCGCGAGCCAAAGCCGGCACGGGCCAGAATCTTTTGCAATCGTTCAGTGGTCATGCACGAATTATACGGCGGTAAACACTTAACAGGTCCAGAGTTAGAATTGTTGGGATAAAAGGAGAAGCTATGTCACCTCATGTTGAAAAGCATTACGCGGAACGCATTGGATGGTTACGAGCTGCTGTTTTGGGGGCCAATGACGGCATCGTTTCAACGGCCAGTCTGGTGGTGGGAGTTGCCGCAGCTAGCGCGGCTCGTGGGGAAATTCTTGTTGCTGGCGTTGCCGGGCTAGTGGCTGGAGCGATGTCGATGGCTGCAGGCGAATTTGTTTCGGTGAGTTCTCAGGCTGATACTGAAAAAGCCGACCTGGCCCGTGAAAAGAAAGAATTGAGAGAGAATGCAGCATTTGAACATCGAGAGCTGGCAGCAATTTACGAAACACGCGGTTTAGAGCCCAAGCTGGCCAAACAAGTTGCCGAGCAACTAATGGAGCACGACGCGCTGGGAGCGCATGCTCGAGAAGAGTTGGGGTTGACCGAAATTCACACCGCGCGCCCTTTTCAGGCTGCGCTTGCTTCGGCGCTAACCTTTGCTTCCGGTGCCGCGCTCCCCTTGCTCTTGGCCGCGATTAGCCCCTCAGCCAATCTGATCCTTGCAGTTTCAGTAGGGTCCTTGCTTTTTCTTGCACTGTTAGGCGGGCTGGCATCTCAAGTTGGCGGTGCCCCAATGGCCACGGGCGCATTACGCGTGACCCTTTGGGGCGCGCTCGCAATGGCTGCTACTGCCTTAATCGGAAATCTGTTTGGGACTGTAATCTAAACGAACTTTTATTAAGGTTGCAGCTAGATTATGTTTTTAAGCGTAGCGGGAGCTTCGCTGTCTTCCAGAAGTTTCTCTAAATCCAACATCGGTAAATCTTCCAAAGCGCTGAGCCCAAAGTGCTGCAGGAAATCCGGCGTCGTCACATAAAGGAACGGCCGCCCCGGCCCCTCGGCCCGCCCTGCCTCCTCGATTAGCCCATTGCTGAGCAGATTCCGAAGCACCCCGTCGCTGTTCACGCCGCGGATCGCGTCAATGCTGGGGCGCGTGATTGGCTGCTGGTAGGCGATGATCGCCAGGCACTCCAGCGCCGCCGCGCTCAGCCGCGAGGTTGCTTCGAGGTCCAGAAAGCGCTCAATGAGAGAAGAAGCTTCCGGGGCGCTGGTCAGCTCATAGGCGCTCTTGTGGCGCTGAATGCGCAGCCCGCTTTCGGTGTAGCTTTTTTCAAGGCTCTTCAGGGCCTTTTCAACTTCGCGGGGTTGCACGTCAAGCGCCTGTGCCATCTGAGTGGCGGAAACGCTGCTGGGGGCCACGAAGAGCAAGGCTTCCACGCGAGCTTCAAGTGAAAGGGGTGCGGTTTTTTCTGCCATTGGCGGGATTATATCAGTGGGGGTTATACAATTGGACGGACGCCGCTGTCGTCAACTGCGCCCTGGAGTGCTAGAATGGCGGCGAAATCGATTTTGATTGGAGCCAACATGCGAATACTGATTACCGGCGCGGCCGGCTTTCTGGGATCACATTTATGCGACCGACTGCTCGCCGAAGGCCATGAGGTAGTCGGCATGGATAACTTCGTTACCGGCAAGCGCGAGAACATCGCCCATTTGAGCGGCAACGAGAATTTTCGCTTCATCCGCCACGATGTCTCGAACTACATCTATGTGCCCGGCAAACTGGATGCCGTCATGCATTTTGCCTCACCCGCCAGCCCCAACCCCAAATCCCCAATTGGCTACCCCAATCTGCCCATCCAAACCATGAAAGCCGGCGCGCTCGGAACGCACAACACGCTGGGTCTCGCCCTGGCTAACAAGGCGCGCTTTATGCTCGCCTCCACCAGCGAGATTTATGGCGACCCGCAGGAGCATCCCCAAACCGAGAGCTACTGGGGCCACGTGGATCCCATCGGCGAGCGCTCCGTCTACGACGAGGCCAAGCGTTTCGCCGAGGCTCTCACAATGGCCTACCACCGCTTCCACGGCGTCAACACCACCATCGTGCGCATCTTCAACACCTACGGCCCCCGCATGCACACCGACGATGGCCGCGCCGTCGCCAATTTTATCCAGCAGGCTCTGCGCGGTGAAAAGCTCACCGTCTACGGCGATGGCCAGCAGACCCGCAGCTTTTGCTACGTGGACGATCTCATCGAGGGCATTTATGAATTGCTGATGTCCAAGGAGCATGACCCGGTGAATATCGGCAACCCTGAGGAGATCACCATCGAGCAGTTTGCCCGGGAGATCGACGATCTGGTTGGCAAGAAGGCTGGCCTCACCTTTCTCAAGGAGATGCGCTTCTCGGGCGATCCGCAGCGCCGCCAGCCGGATATCACCCGTGCCAAAAAGGTCCTCGGCTGGGAACCCAAAGTCTCCCTGCGCGACGGTCTTACCAAAACGGTGGCCTACTTCAAGCAGGAATACGGCCTCTAGGTTCCCACTCTCTTGTAGGGGCGAAGCATGCTTCCCCTCAAACCCTCCCGCAATAAAGGTCACGCCCCTTGAAACTGTTCACCGATCCCCGCGAGCGCTCCCGTTTCCTCCGCTTTGCCATCGTCGGCGCCATCGGCGCCGTTGTCGACTTCAGCACCTTCAACCTGCTCAACAGCGGCGCAGGGTTGGAGGCCCCTGTGGCCCAGGCGCTCTCCTTCACCGCCGCCGTTACCAGCAACTTCATCCTCAACCGCAACTGGACCTTTCCCGATTCGCGCTCCAAGCCCCTGGCTACCCAGGCCTTCCAATATCTCGCCATCAACCTAATCGGACTAATGATACGGACGCCAGTATTCGTTTTTACAGGTCGAATCTATGAGGGACTGCTTGCCCAATTTGAGAATCTCCCCCTCTCCCAGGAAACGTTAGCCCACAACCTCGCCCTCGCCACTGCCATCGGCGTCGTCCTCTTCTGGAATTTCTTTGTAAACCGCTACTGGACATATAACGACGTTGACCGAGTCTAGTGGAGAACGCTGAGCGTTCTCCCTAAGCTCGCCTTCGGCGAGCGACTGGACCTATTACGACATAGATTAGCTACCCAGCTTGGAGAACGCTCCGCTACTACTTACTGCTCCAAGTGCGCGCTCAAAATATAACCCCCAATCGCCGCATCAAAATTACCATAGAACAGCCGTAACCCGCCATCCGGCAACACCAGAATATCTGGATCGCAGCCCACCAGATACGTGCTCGTTGATTCCGTGAACGTCAGCCCGTCCGCCGAAGTCGCCTCCCGGATCACCGTTGGCCCGCCCTCGCTCGGCTCTGCCCTGTTGTTGCAGGTATACAGTGTCACCGAGCCATCCGCATTCAGCAGCGCCGCCGGGTGCTCCGCCGACTCCTCCAGCGCCGACCCCACGCCGATGCGCACCCCTTCCTCAATCGTCCAGGTCAGCATATCCTCCGAAACCGCGCTGTACACCTGGTGCGGGTCCGGCCCTGTCCCAGGCCGCGGCAGGTCGCTGAAGTAAGCCCGGAAACCGCCCTCCGCTAGCGGGATGATTGCCAGTGGCGTGATCTCGTGGCCCGCGTCCGCATTGCTCAGCCGCAGCCCCGGCTCCACCGTGAAGGTCAGCCCATCCTCGCTCACCGCGCTGCCGATGCCCCCCGCCGAAATAAAGAATAGCCGCAGTGACCCGTCTTCAAGCTGCACCACCCGCGGCATCCCGCCATCCACCCGCACCCCGTCTTCCAGCGTGAACGCCACCCCATCCTCCGAGACCAGGCTGCGCACCCCCTGTTCCTGGGCGAAGGCATACAGGCGTATCCGCCCGTCCGGCAGGTTGTAGGCGCTCACGTCCGCCACCGGCATCCCCTCCGGCACCCCCAGATCCGCGGGCTGCAAAATAATCCCATCCTCCACCCAGGCCGCCTGTGGTGCTGCCGGTTCATTGGTTGCCAGCGGCGCCGCACTTTCTGCTGGTAGCGGCGCGGGCTCCTGGACTGGGGGCCCCGCCGGCTCACCAGGCGCACAGGCGGCCAGCAGCAGGACTAGGGCGAAAATAGCGAATGTACGTTTCATGGGGCGAGCCTCGAATTTTAAAGGATTGTGCAATCATTGTAGCGGTTCAGAGGTTTTTGGACAACCATCCCTAAAAACGAATGGAGACCTTTGCCATTTGATTATACCGCCGCCTGCTGGACATACAGCTCTCGGCGGCTTGCCAACGTCTGCTCTTTGAGTAAATTTCTGCGTTCG
>QWJF01000023.1 GCA_009391835.1 Chloroflexota bacterium
CGCGCTCGTTTCTTCGTTTCGCGCCTGATGCGAAGTTGTCAAGCGTTATTTAAGAGTGATCTTGTGTAAGTCGGTGCGACCCGCAAAAGCTTCTAACTCAAAGCCAGTGAAAGCGTCACTGATCGCCCCAAACTGCGGGAAGTAGTAGGGGATGATCACCGGGCCGCGTTCCACCAGCAATCGCTGGATATCGGCATAGGCCTGGATGCGTTCATCCTCGTCCAGCGTGCTGCCCGCAACCGCGGCCAGAGCATCGAACTCCCCGTCAGCGAAATGCGATTCATTCCACACCGCGCCGCTCACCAGCATCTGGTCGAGATAGAACTGCGGGTAGGGGCGCGAACCCCAGCCGGTGATGCCCAGATCCACTTCCAGCCAACCATTTTCGCCGTAGTACACATCCTCTGGTTCAACGCTGATCTCGATATTGATGCCCGCCTCCCCCCACTGCTGCTTCAGGACTGCCGCCAGATCCGGGCGACCGCCTGAATTGGGCACGTGCAGCACCAAATCCAGGCCATCTTCATAACCCGCTTCGGCCAGCAAGGCGCGCGCCGCTTCCACATCGCGTTCCGGCGGCGTGATGTTGTCAGCGTGGTAGCTGCCATAGAGGGGGCCAATCGGCGAATCGTTGCCGATTGCGCCATAGCCCTGCTGCACCAGTTCCAGGATCGCGGCGCGGTCGGTAGCCAGCTTCATCGCCTGGATCACGCGCGGGTCGTTGCCCGGCGCACGGTCGGAGCGCAGCCGGATCAGATCAAAGCCATTGGTAGGAATGTCATAAGTAACCACGCCTTCCACGCTTTTCAGGCTCTCAAAGAGCGGCGTGCTCATGCGCAGGAGCAGGTCCGCCTGGCCGCCGCGTAATGCATTCACCATTGCACTTTCATCCGCAAAAAAGATGATTTCAACGTTCTGCACACCCGGCTGGCCCTCCACAAAGTAATCGTCGTTGGCCGCCAGCACAATCCGATCTTCGGGGGTGAAGCTTGCAACCACGAAGGGGCCTGTGCCGTTGAAATCGCCGGGGTTTTCTGTGCCGGCCTTCAGCATCAGCGCATGGTTATCGCTCAAATCGTAGAGGAAAAAGGGATTGGGTTGGCTCAACGTAAAAGTAACCTCATACTCCCCAGTGGCTTCAATAGTGGCGATGCTGGCGTAGAGCGTGGATGTGGCGAAGCCATTGGCTTCATCGCGCAGCCGGTCATAGGTCCAAACCACATCTTCGGCGCCAAAGGGGCTGCCATCGTGGAACGCGACGCCTTCAACCAGTGTGAACACGTACTCGAGGCCATCGTCGCTGATATCCCACGAGCTGGCCAGGCGCGCAACTGGATTGGATTCTGTATCAACGTCCACCAGATAGTCAAACACGCTGTTCGCCACCAGCACTTCGGAATCGGATGAGATCAGTGCGGGGTCAGTTTGCACCAGTGGCTGGATCGCCACTCGCAACGTGCCCTAGACTGGCGCTGGACCGCAAGCTGCCAGTGCGAAAACCAGGGCAATCAGCGCCGGCCATGTTCTGGCCAACACACGATGAATTCGGAATGGGTTCTTCATTATTGTTGCTCCTCCTTGAGAGCCGTGGTTCGGAATTTGGGATGGGATTGAAATTGGCCCAGTTGGTCGCCATGCGTCTCGCGGCACTCCCTGCATAGACCCATAAAGACAATATGTTCGGCGAGCACTAGAAAACCATGCTCGCTTGCCATCTCTTGATAAAAGCTTGCCAGTGCATCCTCCTCAATTTTTTGATCGCGCCAACACCGGTGGCACATTAGGTGGTGATGGGGATTATGAGCCACCATTTCATAGACCTTACCGCCAGCCAATTCATTACCGTGAATCAACCGGTAGCGGCTAAAAGTTTCGAGCGTGCGGTAAAGCGTCGCCTGCGAAATCGCCGCCTCACGCCTTCGAACGCGCGCCAGTATTTCGTCAAAGGTTGCGTGCTCCCCGGCATCTTCGATGGCTTCGAGAATCAACCGGCGCTGTGGGGTCATCCGAAAGCCCAGCTCCCAGACGCGCTGCTCAATCAATTGTTCTGTATCGGGACTCATCTCGTTATACAACTTTCTCTTATTGAGAATTTTTGCAATTACTATTACAGTACATACTACCCGAAAGCAGGGCGAGTTCAACACATAAGCGCTCAATAATGAGGCATTTCTACCCTGCACTCGAGCCTGAACTATAATTGTCAGCAGTTCACAGGAGACGCCATGACATCGCCCCACAGCTCCCAAAACGTGCTGAAGCGCCAAGCTTTACTCAAAGATCTGCTTGAGCAGTCGGCTCTTGACGCGTTGGTATTGAATGCCGGCAAAAGCCTCACCTATCTCACTGGTCTCGAATTCCATTTGATGGAAAGGCCCACGATTTTTCTTTCTACCGCCGACGGGAAAACAGCCTTCGTGCTGCCCGAACTGGAAAAGGGCAAATTGAGCAACCTCGGCTACGCTACCCATGCTTTTACTTATAGTGAGGATCCAGCGCGTTGGGGCGAGAGTTTTGCCGCCGCCGCGCAAGCGTTGGATTTGAAAGCAGCCCAACTCGGCGTAGAAACCACGGTGCTGCGCGTGCTCGAATTGCGCTACCTCGAAGCGGCTATGCCCGACTCGACATTCCTGGATGGCGCGGAATTGCTCACCGCCCTACGCGGCCGCAAAGACGGCGCCGAAGTGGCGGCCATGCAGCGCGCCGCCGAAATCGCCGAAGATGCCTTGCTGGCCACGCAGCCAAAAATCAAGGTCGGCATGAGCGAAAAAGAGATTGCCGCCATCCTGGTGCAGGAGCTGCTCAGCCACGGCAGCGACAGCGAACTGCCCTTTTTCCCCATTGTGGCTTCTGGCCCCAACAGCGCCAACCCGCACTCCACTATCTCCGAGCGCAAAATCCGGGAAGGTGATCTATTGCTGATTGATTGGGGCGCCGCGGCGGATGGCTATTTCTCAGATATCACGCGCACCTTTGCCGTAGGCGAAATCGACGAGGAGTTACAACGCATCCATTCTGTCGTCGAGCTGGCCAACGCCGCCGGCCGAGCCGCCGTGCATCCCGGCGCGCCCGCCGAAGCCGTGGATCAGGCGGCCCGGGAAGCCATCGAAGATTCCGGTTACGGCCAGTATTTCGTTCATCGCACGGGCCACGGACTTGGCCTGGAGCCCCATGAAACTCCCTACATCCGCGCTGGTAACCGCGCGCCACTCGAAGTCGGCAACGCCTTCACCGTGGAACCGGGCATCTATCTAGAAGGTCGCGGCGGGGTCCGCATTGAAGACAACATCGTTGTTACAGAAGATGGCGCGCTCTGCCTGACAAAGCTGCCGCGTGGCTTGCAGACATTGGGGTAGAAAAACAGGGGCGCTTTGGAAAACGCCGATACGAATGACAAACTCTGATTAACGTGACTAAATTGCCCTACGCTAGGCTGGTGGGATAGCCTTTCTTAAACCACCCATCAACACCCCCCGATAAGCTCTTTACATCCGTAAACCCCGCCTCGGCCAGAATCTCAGCCGCGACCAAAGAAAACCCACCGCCTGGGCAAATCGTTATTACTTCTTGCCCCTTGAATGGGAGAATTTCATCCAATTGTGATTCAAGACCTTTGACTTTGAGCTTGAAATCATCCAGATTATTGAAACTGGCTACTAGCTCCATAATCGGGATTAGCTTTGAATTGGGAATATGACCAAACCCTGAACTAAATTCTTGGGCAGATCGAACATCAATTAATAGCGGATCCCGACTAGAGTTAATCCGATCTTGGAGATCTTCCGCGCTAATTTCGGATACGCTTGGAAATTGATACTCTCCCTTGATTAATTTACTGGTCGCTACTCTTAATATTTGAAAGAGGATTTTTCGCCGACTAGTATTGATTGCAATGCTTGATTTTTCCATGAAATCCCTCTTAGTCATAATTAGTTATCCCCTGGATGATATCAACCTCAAAAGGCAAATAAAAACGGGCTGCCGGTGGCGACCCGTTTCGATGCACAGCATCTGCAGCTTATTCTTCCTCTTCGTGGTGTTTGCCATGCTTGGCGATGATCTCCTCGGCCAAATGCGGCGGCACTTGCTCGTAATGCGAATCCTCCATAGTGAACACACCGCGCCCGCCCGTAATCGAACGCAGTTCAGTGGCGTAGCGCAGCATCTCGGCCAGCGGCACCTGCGCGTTGATAATCGAGCGCCCCACCTCGCTATCCATGCCCTGTACTCGGGCGCGGCGCGAATTCATATCGCCCATCACGTCGCCCATATTGGCTTCAGGCACGTTTACTCGCACGTTCATGATCGGTTCAAGTAAAACAGGGCCTGCATCCTGGATCGCCCTTCGAAAAGCCTGCCGACCGGCAATTTCAAAGGCCACAGGTTTGGAATCCACCGGGTGCTCCTTGCCATCGAAAACGACCGCTTTCACCTTTTGCACCGGAAAACCCGCGATGGCACCCTCGCTCATCACCGAACGCACACCCTTCTCAATCGCCGGGAAGAAGTTCTGCGAGATCGCCCCCCCAAAAACCTCGCTGACAAATTCAAAATCGCCCTCCTCTAGTGGCTCCACGCGCAGGTGTACTTCGGCAAATTGGCCCGCCCCACCGCTCTGTTTCTTGTGGCGGTATTCGGCCTGGCCATTGCGCGTAATCGTCTCCAGATAAGGAACCTCGGGCTCTTCCGTTTCCAAATGCACACTGAATTTATCGGCTGCTTTGCGGATCGCCACTCCAATGTGCTGGTCGCCCATGCCCTGCAAAATGGTCTGCTTGGTGGAAGCCTCATTGTGCCAGGAGAGCGTCATATCCTCTTCGGCCAGCCTGGTCAGCGTAGTCCCCATCTTGGTCGAATCCGCCTGTGATTTGGGTGTCACCGCCACGCGGTACAACGCGCTGGGGTATTCGGGCACGGGCAGGTTAAGCGGATGCCCCTTTTCACATAGCGTATCACCCGTGCCGGTCTCGCCCAGCTTGGGTACGGCAAAGATATCGCCGGCATGCACGGAGTTCACCTTGATCTGCTCGTGGCCGCGCATCACCGATAGCGTTCCCAGCCGCTCCTCATGGCCCTTATTCTGGTTCCATACTCGGCTATCTGAGTTCAATGCGCCCGAAAACACCTTAGCGTAGGTGATCTTGCCCACGAAGGGATCTGCCGTCGTCTTCCACACATAAACGGCCAACGGTCCGCCATCCGAAGCTTTGAGTTCCTCATCCCCGCCTTTGCCCTGAGCAACCACCGGCGGGGATTTTGCCGGAGAGGGCATCAGTGCCAGGAAAGCATCCAGGAGTTGTGCAATACCGACCTTGTCTGAGGCATCCGCAGCAAACACCGGGATAAAAATATTGTTCTGTATCACGCCACCCAGCCCACGCAGAATCTCCTCGGGGGCCAGCTGGCCACCCTCTAAATACTTTTCGAGCAATTTATCGTCGCCTTCGGCAGCGGCCTCCACCAGCGCTTGGCGTGCCGCCTGGGCCTCATCCGCCAGTTCGGCAGGGATCTCCTGGGCCGCGCCGCCCCCCACGGGAAAGGCTTTCATCACCAGCAAATCAATCAATCCCTTAAAGGAAGCACCTTCGCCCCAGGGCAGGTGCACCGGGATCAGGCGTTTGCTTGTCAGTTGGCTGACTGAATTAACGGCTTGTTGAAAATTAGCCGACTCGCGGTGCATGCGGTTGATCAGCACGAAGCGCGGCAGCTTGAATTCGCTGCAATAGCGCCAAGCCAGCTCTGTGCCAACCTGCACGCCTGCCACCGAATCGAGCACCACCACTGCGGCCTCGCAAACGCTCAGCGCTGAAATGGTTTCGCCCACAAAATCGGGGGCACCGGGTGTATCCAGTAAATTGATCTTATGGTTGTTATATTCGATCGGCAACAAAGAGGTGGAAAGCGATAAGCCCCGTCGCTTTTCTTCTTCCTCAAAATCCGAAACGGTGTTGCCCTCCTCAACGGATCCAAGACGATTGACCGCGCCGGTATGCAGCAGCAGCGCTTCGCCCAGCATAGTCTTCCCCGCACCACTATGGGAAACCATAGCGATGTTGCGAATAGTTTCGGTGCTGTATTCTTGCATGCGCGGCGACCTCGTCTCGGATTATTTTTTGTTTTTACATTGGAATATGTGGGGTTGATTTTAAGTGAACACTGTGGCTTTGTCAAAGGTCGCCCCAAACAAGGGCCTATAGTCGGTGAAGTACAATGCGCCGATGAATTTTCTTTTTCTTTTCTTGGACGGTATGGGCCTGGGCGATGATGATGTTGAGAGCAATCCCCTAGCCTCCGTTCCGATGCCCAACCTACAAACAATCCTGGGCGGCCGCCGCCTCGTAAAAGGGGAAGCGCCTTTTGAGAGCGAGCGCGCCCACGTAGTGGCGCTCGATCCCAATCTAGGTGTAGAGGGCCTGCCCCAATCCGCCACGGGCCAGGCCACACTGGTGACCGGGAAGAATGTCCCCCAAATCGTAGGTGAGCACTACGGCCCCAAACCCAACAAGGTCGTTGCCGCAGTGATCGAAGAGGCCAACCTGTTTAAAACGCTCATCGCCCGCGGCTACCGCGCCGCCCTGCTCAATGCCTATCCGGCCCGCTATTTCGAGGCCATCGGGAGCGGCAGACGCCTCTACTCAGCCATTCCCCTGGCGCTTACCAGTGCCGGCATCCCGCTCAAAACCGCCGAAGATCTCAACCGCGGCGAGGCTTTCTCGGTGGATTTCACCAACCAGGGCTGGCGCGACCAGCTTGGCTACAAGGATGCCCCACTGAGGACTCCTGAGGAAGCCGGCCGCCGACTTGGCGAGGTAGCCGACAGCTATGACCTGGCCTTCTTTGAATTCTGGATCAGCGATTATGCCGGCCACCATCAGGATCATGACGGCGCCCGTCGCATCTTAGAGACTCTGGATGGCGTACTCGGCGGCCTGCTGGAGATCTGGGACGAAGAACAGGGCCTGATCTTGATCACTTCCGATCATGGCAACATGGAAGACCTCAGCACCCGCCGCCATACCTCTAATGATGTACCTGCCGTGGTGATTGGGGCTCGCCCTCTGCGCGAAAAATTCATTGCCGGTCTCACCAATTTGAGCCACGTCACCCCCGCCATTTTGCAGTTTTATCCCGAAAAGGGATGACATCTCTTAAACGCAGCACGGCGGTCACCGGCGCCTTCAGCTACAGCGGCAGCTACATCGCCCAGGCGCTGCTCGCCGCTGGCTGGCAGGTGCGCACGTTGACGCGCCACCCCCAGCGTCCGCATCCCTTGCAGGGCAGCTTTCCAGCCTTTCCTCTCGATTTTGAGAATCACGATGAATTGGTGCGCAATCTGCGCGGGGTAGATTGCCTGGTGAACACCTATTGGGTGCGCTTCAATTACAAGGCATCCAGCTTTCGCGGCGCCATCCAGAATACCTCCCGCCTGCTACAGGCCGCCAAAGAGGCTGGCGTGCGCCGCTTTGTGCACCTTAGCGTGAGCAACCCGGATATCGAGTCTAGCCTGCCCTATTACCGCGGCAAGGCTGAGGTGGAAGCGCTGATCCGCGTCAGCGGCCTCTCTTATGCCATTTTCCAGCCCACGTTGATTTTTGGCCCCCAAGAGTTGCTGGTCAACAACATCGCCTGGCTGCTGCGCCACGCCCCCCTGTTTCCCATCCCCGGAGATGGCAGCTACCGACTGCAACCCATCTACGTCCTCGACCTGGCGCGCGCCGTAGCCCGTGCCGCCGGCGACACTCGAAACGAAACCTTGCCTGCTGGCGGCCCCGAAACTTTGACCTTTGACGAATTGGTGAGTTTTCTGGCCGAGCTGCTGGGCAGCCGCGCCCGCCGCCTGCATCTTCCGCCCAGCCTGGCGTTGGCGCTCTCAAAAATGATCGGCCTGCTGCTCAACGACGTGCTGCTTACCCTCGATGAACTGGATGGCTTGATGCAGGATCGTCTATATGTGGGAGAACCTGCACTAGGAAAAACCGCCTTTAGGGATTGGGCGCGCGAAAACGCCCAGCATCTGGGACGCCGCTACACCAACGAGCTGCGCCGCCACCACTAGCCCGCAAACAACGCGGCAGAAGCCGCTTATACTTGGTAGGGCCAATGTCCACACAGAAGGTATTCCTGACCGGGCAAGCCACCCCGAGCGTTCTGCCGCTGGGCCGCTTCCTGCCGCCCGTGCCTGCCGGTGTGGCATCCAAATGGCTGGAAGCCAATCTCGAAAAAGGGTCCTGGCTACTCGATCCCTTTGGGGCCGCCCCCCATGTCGCCATAGAAGCGGCCCAGGCGGGCTATCGGGTGGCTGTCGCCGCAAATAACCCCATCGCCCGTTTCCTTCTTGAGATGCAGGCCCAGCCGCCCAGCATCGACGAGCTGCAATCTGCATTGGCCGAATTAGGTGCCTCCCGCCGCGCAGAAGAGCGCCTTGAGCCCCACATCCTCGATCTCTACGCCAGCCGCTGCCCAGCCTGCGAACAAATCACCTCAGCCCGAGCCTTCATTTGGCAGCGCGAGGCACTGGCTCCGGAAACCAAGCTCATTCATTGCGAGCACTGCGGCCACCAGGGGGAGCACCCCACCGACGAAGCCGATCACGAGACCGCCGCCCGCTTCACCAGCGGCGGGCCCCACCACGCTCGGGCCCTGGAACGCATCGCGCCCCGCGGCGACCGAGATCGCGTCAACGTTGAAGAAGCGCTGGAGGTCTATCTGCCCCGCGCTGTGTATGCCCTCTTCACGATTCTCAACCGCCTGGATGGCCTTTCCGTTTCCGAGCGCACGCGTGACTTGCTTGCCGCCTTGATGCTGCATGCCCTCGACCGCTCCAACACGCTCTGGGCGCATCCTAGCGGCCGCACCCGCCCCAAACAATTGACCTCGCCACCCACTTTCCGCGAACACAACATTTGGCGTGAGCTTGAATCCGCCATTGAGCTTTGGTCCAGCCTGGAAGGAGACGTGGATATCGTTCCCTGGCCCGAAACACCACCTCCAGGCGGCGGTATTAGTCTGTTTGAGGGCCGCCTGCGGGAGATGGCAGAGAGCCTGGCTCAGGTCCCCGTCCAGGCTATTCTTAGCGCCCTGCCGCGCCCCAACCAAGCCTACTGGACGCTTTCGGCACTTTGGGCGGGCTGGCTCTGGGGTCGCGAAGCCATTGGCCCCTTTGCCAGCGTGTTAGGCCGCCGCCGCTACGATTGGGCCTGGCACACCGAAGCCCTTGAATCCAGTCTAAGCCGCATGGCCGAACCCATCCCGGACGGTGTCCCCTTCTTTGCCATCGTGGCCGAAAGCGAGCCGAGCTTCAACGTCGCCGCGCTGAGCGCCGGCAACCTGGCTGGCTTCGCGCTGGAGGGCGTTGCCTTGCGCCGCGAAGAGGGACAATTACAGATTGAATGGAAGAAAGGCGCAGCCACCGCCAGCGAGGCCAGCCCGGATATCTCCGAGTTAACTCGATCCGCAGCCCAGGACCTGCTCAGGGCGCGTGGCGAGCCCAGCCATTTTCAGCATCTCCAAGCCGCCGCGCTAGCGCGCCTGGCCGCGCTCCCCAAGCTCGGCGCAACGCAAACCGAGCCGGGCGAAATTTACACAGAAACCAAAGCCAGCCTGGAAGTGGGCCTCACCTTCCGCAGCGGATTCCTTCGCTTCGGCGGCTCGGAAAGCTCGTTGGAGGCTGGACAGTGGTGGTTGACCGAGGCCGCTGATGCGCGCACCCCGCTCGCCGACCGTTTGGAAATTGCGGTGGTGCGCTTCTTGCTGCGCTACCCCGCCAGCCGCATTGAAGCCATTGACCAGGCGATGTGTAGCGTGTTCCCTGGCCTGTTGACTCCGCCCTCTGCGCTGTTAACAACCACGCTGCAATCCTATGCGGATGAAGTGGAGGGCGTTTGGCGTATTCGCCCCGACGACCAGCCCAAGGCGCGCCGCGAAGACCTGCGTGAGATGAAGCGCCTGCTGCTCGAATTGGGCGCTCAACTGGGTTATGAAGTAGATCAGGGAACTTCCATTCAATGGGGGCAGGCAAAAGAGCCGCGTTACAGCTTTTATCCCATTGCATCTGGCTTAGTGGGTGATTTGTTGCTCGGTCCGCGAGATCCGCAGGGCCAATCTTTCATCCTGCTACCCGGTGGCCGCGCCCAACTGGTGCTCGCCAAGCTGGCTCGCGATCCGCGTCTCAGCCACGCGGCAAAATCCGGCTGGGGCTTCTTGAAATTCCGCCACTTGCGCCGCCTGGCCGAAAATCACTCGCTCACTGCCTCCAGCTTCGACGAAATTCTCGACCTTGATCCGCTCAGCGAGGATCAGGCCCAGGCACCTCTGCTCTAAGTTATTGCGAAATAGACGTCACAGCTCCGAGCGATGTGACCGAAAGCGTCCACTCTGATCCAATTTCGCACTGCTGAAATTCCGTGAAGGAATCTGTGGTGTAGATGTATTCCTCACCGCCTGCAGCAAAAATACAGGCATACGATTCACTTTGCTCGCCGAGCCGTTCTTCACTCGCTAGCGCCGCCGCCGGCCAATCCGGGAAGAGATCGCGCCCCACCGTCTGCACGGTTGAAATCGGCGTCCAATCCAGTTCGCTATACGTGCAATACTGGTCGTATACCTGGTATTCGCAATCCTGTACTACCTCGGCAAATCCGCCGCCGGTCTCCACGTTGTAGGGCGTGCCACAAACTTCTTCATAGCGCCCTGAAGCGGGCGGCGCATCCTGAACATGACGCACTTCCTCGCTGCAGCTCAATATCTCAGCATCCGCCCCCAATTCATCCAGCCAGGCTTCGCGCTGCACCGGGATAAAAGCCTCAATGGCAACACTGCGTTCCCACCCCACGGTTCGCACAACTCCAGTCACATCGCTGGTGCGCAGGAATAAGAAGTAGATCGCCGCGCACAGCACCAGCACCACCGCGCCGATCACCATCAGGCTGCCCCGCTTTAGGCCCGCGCCCTTAGCTTTGGGTTCTTCGTCCGCCTTTATCTTGTGCGAAAGCGGTGTGCCACAATTGTGGCATTTTCGGTTTACGTAGGCGTTATCCGAAGCGCAGTTAGGGCACTTGACCAGCGCCCCCGTGCCCGCCTTAAACGAACCCACCACGCGCCCCTCTGAAGCGCGTTGCGCACCTTCGCTCAAATCGGAACCGCACTGGGAACAGGTCTTTGTATCGCCCGGGTTGCGCGTGTTGCAGTACGCGCAGTGGATGTCCGCGCCCGCCTTCGCTTGCTTTAGCTTCTCGTCGTCCGTCACCAGCTGCTGGTGGCTGCCCTGGTAGAACTCCACGTTATCGGGCTGCGGGCTGCCGCAATTGCCGCACACGGTGACCGAGCCCAGGTTCTCACTCTTGCAGTTGGGGCAGGCCCAATACAATTCAACGTAGCCTTTTTTCTTCCTCGCCATTGCGAAGCTCCAATCTTAGGGGGTTGGGGTGGGCGTGAGCGTTGGGGTGGGTGTACGCGTTGGCGTGCTTGTTGCGCTAGGGATCGCCGTATTGGTCGGGGTGCTGCTGGCCGTGGGCGTATTCGACGCGGTGGGCGTACTGCTCGGCACCGGGGTGTTCGTAAAGGTCGCCGTGGGTAAGGGCGTGGGCGTCGGCACCCGAATATCGATCATAACGATTTTCTCCGCGTACGTGCCCCGATTGCTGTACATGGTCAGCCGCAAGGTGAGTTCACCCCGTTTAAGCGGATTCAGGTTCCAGGTGTAGATCGTCTCCGGATCTGCCACGCGATTGTTGCTGCTTTTTAATTCCTCCCAATCCCAGGGGTCGGGTTTCTCGCCATAGGCGAATTCCAGCACGTAGCGATCGAAATTTTCGCTGGCATCCACTTTGGCAACGATCTCCAGCGGGCTGGCCACAAATGTCGAACCATTGCTTGGCGCCAGCAGTTGCATCAAGGGGCGCGGATCATCCTCCGTGCATTCGTCTTCCGGCGTGAAATACGTTGGATCGTCCTCGTCATCGAAATCGAAACCATGATCCTTGGCCCAATCACGGCCCGCGGAGGTAACCGTCAGCCATTTGATCGCCCAAGGGTCCTGCACATTGGCTGCAAACACCTCTTTCGTATATTCCGAGCACTGCGCCGACCCACGCAAGCCTGTCCACGTGTCCAGCCGGATTTCCTGCCACAAATCTTCGTCGGCCGGCTTAGGCAACTGGTCAAAGGCAAAGATTTCGCGGCGTTGTCCCGGGCACCATTCGGAAGGTTCCGCCCCCGAGATCGTACAAATCACCCGCTCCACGATGCCCTCAGGTTGGGTGAAGGCTTGCGGTTGGCCGCTGGTGAGCATGTCAATCGCTTTCTGCATCACCTCCGCCCAGATGGGCGCCGCACCAGAAAGTCCGCTGGTGCCCTGCATGGGCGTAAAATCCGGATTGCCCACCCACACGCCAACCACCACATCGGGCGTGTAGCCCAGCGTCCAGTTGTCGCGGAAATCATTGGTTGTCCCTGTTTTAGCTGCCACCTCGAAGGGCAGGTTGAGCACCGAATTAGACCCAAAGGAAGGCGTACGCGCCTGGTTATCGGAAAGGATTGACGAAATCAAATATGCGTGCTCCGGGCGAATCACTTGCTCCGGCTCAGGCATGTCCGCTTCGAAAACGATATTTCCTTCATGATCCACAATCTTAGTGATCGCTAATGGGCTCACCCGCTGCCCCTCATTGGCAAAGATCGCAAACGCATTGGCCAGGTCTAACAGCTTGACCTCTCCGCCACCCAGCGTAAGCGAAAGGCCGTAATCCGGTTCGTTTAGATCCGTGATCCCCATGCGATGGGCGAAGGCCACCAGCCCTTCTTCCACATCCAGCGTCTCTGGATCATCGTAGATGAGTACAAAATCCAGCACCTTCACCGCCGGGATGTTGTAGGAATTGGACAGCGCAGTGCGCACGGTCACTGGGCCGTGGTGACGGCCGTCATAGTTCACCGGGATATAGGGCTCGCGCGGATCATCCGGGTTCCCAGAGGGTGGGAATTCCGATTCTACGTCCCAGAGCAGGGTTGCAGGTGTCCAGCCCAATTCAAAAGCCGCCGCGTAGGTCAGCGGTTTGATCGAAGAGCCCGGCTGGCGCGGAGACACCGTCATATTGATCTGTCCGTCGTGCTCTTCGTTATAAAAATCGGCCGATCCCACCATCGCCAGGATGGCGCCATCCGAGGGCCGGATTATCACCAGCGCCCCGCTGCCCACGTTGAGCGCCTGCAATGCCTGCACATGCTCGAATACTGATTCCTGAGCCATATCCTGCAACTCCGGATTGAGCGTCGTGTAGACCGTAAAACCCGAGCGATAAATTGTTTGGGGATCGTATTGCGCTTCCAGTAAGTTGCGAATGTAATGCACCCAGTGCGGGTAGCGGATTTGCACGTCGGGCGAACGGAAATCGTAATCCAGCAAGGAAAGCGCCGCCTCGGCCGCGTCATCCAAAGTCACGCACACCGGGTCCGGGCTATTGCTCACCGAGATGCAGTTCTCCCGCTGGCTGAGGTTGTACATCGCAGTCAGCACGCTCTGCTGCCGCGCCAGTGTGACATCCAAATTGGTGTACACATCGTAAACCGAGGGCGCTTGAGGCAGGCCCGCCAGAAGTGCCGCCTGGCCCAGAGTTAGTTCGCTGGCCGAAGTCCCAAAATAGGTTTCAGCGGCGGCCTGCACCCCATAGGCAAAATTACCGAAATAGAATTCATTTAGATAGAGCTCAAGAATTTCGTCCTTGGAATAGCGGCGCGTAATTTCCGCCGCCAGGATCGCTTCGCGCACCTTACGCATATAGCTTTGATTGCTGGCCTCTTCCGGACTGAGCAACAGCGCCCGGGCCAGTTGCTGGGTGATCGTCGAAGCCCCGGAAACCACCTCCCCGCTGGTGTAGTTCTGGTAAAAGGCTCGCCCGATGGCCATTGGGCTAAAGCCGGGATTGTCGTAGAATTCTTTATCCTCGGTAGCGATGGTCGCCGCCACCATGAACGGCGAAATTTTGGAAAGCGGCGTGTAGGTGCGGCGGCCTGCGCTGGGGTCCAGAATTTCGTAGAGCAGGTTTCTGTCGGCATCCAGGATGCGCGTGGTCTCAAATTGGGCCGCCCTCGTGCGCAATTCCGTTACTTCCGGCAGCGTGGCCGCGATCACTGAATACTGGTAGAGCGCAAAGAACACGCCCAGTACACCCAGTAGCACCGCCCCGAAGGCCATCACAATAAGGCCGCGCGTCAGGCAGCCCATGTTCATAAATCGCCGCCGAACGCTTGAACCGCCCTTGCTCTGCCGCGCCAGATCGGTGCTGGTGGTGCGCCCTTCATAGGCCGCTCCCGTCACCTGGGTGGCATCCACGTCTCGTTCAGGCACTCGCTGTGGCAGCGGCATTCCGCTCGTGTCCATTGCGGGCGGCGGGATCGGCGGCGTCTCGCCCAGGGGCGGAGGGGCCGGGGTAAAACTGCCCGCCTCCGGATGCAGAGTATCTGCTTCATCTGGAGGGGGTTCATCGTTTGCTGCGGGAATGGCTTGGCTGGGCTGTGTATCCGAGAGCGAATTGGATTCGTCGGGCTTATTCTCCACGCCCTCGTCCTGGGCAGCCGCTAGACGGCGCAGACGTTCGCCAGCATTCTGCTCATCATCTGGCGAATCCCCCGAAGGCTGTTCAGGTTCTTCAAGCATGGTTCAGGTTGTCAGCTCGCCTGCGGGCGGTTGCTGATTAGGGCGGTCCAGGTGCCCTTCATCACGGTTTCATCAACTTGGTTGCGTACATCGAGCGAAATGATGACAGAGCCGCCGCCGATGCGCGGAATCGCTTTTGTCTCCTGCACTTCAAGAACCACGTGGATCGTATCTCCAATGTAAATCGGATTGATAAAGCGCCAGGTATTGATCTCGCGGAAGGCCATAATCGTGCCTTCCATCACGCCGGTTTGCACAGCCAAACCCGAGGCAATAGATAGCCCCAAAATGCCGTGTGCCACCCGTTTGCCAAAGGGCGTGCTCTTACTGAATTCAGCATCCGTGTGGATTTGGTTGTAATCCCCAGAGAAACCGGCAAAGCTCACAATATCCGTTTCTGTCACAGTACGCCCGGTTGAAACGATCCGCTGACCGGCTTCAAATTCCTCAAAATACGTACCGCGTTGTTCGGCGGGCAAAGGGCTCATGGGGGCTCCAAATTACTTATTGTTTTGGCGACAACGCCGAGATTCTAGCATAAATGACCCTGCGCTATTCACGCATTCCACCACCTTGTGCGGCGAACCGAGCGCCGAGCCGTACGGCAAACCGTGCGCAGAGTGCCGTAGAATAGGGGAGCAATGGCCCTCAAGAAAAAACTAGTGACTCATCGTCGCAAACCCCGGATATGGCTGCTCGCCATATGGCTCGTTCTGGTGGGATGCAATCTCGGCGTGGAACGCCCCGTCCCCACTATATTTATCGACCCGGATGAGATTGCCACCATTGTAGCTGCCACTTTGGAGGCCCAATTGGCGCAGGCCGCGCCAACCGCCACCGAATCGCTGCCCGACATCCTGCCCCACAGCGTGTATTTTCTCAGTCCGGCCGATGGCATCCGCCAGGTCTGGCGTCTGGCCGCCGACGGCGTTAGCCTGACCCAAATCAGCCGCGAAAACGAATTAGTCAGCGCCTTCGATGTCTCGCTCGACGGTCGCGTGGCACTGGTCAGTAGCAACCGCCTCGTGCTGCTTTCCGCCGATGGCGCCGAGCGCAGCGTGCTGGTGGATGGCAGCGACTCCAATCCGGACGACGCCGATTACAACTACCGCCAAAGCCTCAGCGCCCCGCGTTTCGCACCCGATGGGCGTCGCCTGGCCTACGCCCTGGATGGCATCCACCTCTTCGACCTCACCTCCAGCGCGGATCAACATATCCTAGCCAATCGCCTCGATGAAAGCAATTTTGGCACAAGGCCAGAGGAACTCTTTTTCCCCGAGTCCTGGTCTCCTGATGGGCGCAACCTGCTCGTGGCAATCGGCTATCTTGAAGGCGGCAGCTTGACACTTGTGGATCCCGAAACCGGCGCGCTCACTCCCTTCCAGGCTACTGGCATCCTCTGCTGCCAGGCGCAGTGGGCGCCGGATAGCGCCTCCATACTGCTCGCCAGCCCCACGCTTGGATTAATCGATCCCGGTTTTTGGCGTTACGATGCCCAATCCGGGGCGGAAACGGTGCTGCTGGCTGGCGTGGAGGAAGATGCCACCTTCAACTTTGCGGGGTGGCCGATGCAAACCACTGCTGGCGAGCTCTTTTATTTCTACACCAGCACAGCTGGTATTCCTGAGGGCGAGCTGCCGCTCTTTATGGTGCGCAGCCCGCTGGAGAGCCCCGACCAGCGCGAACAAGTGCGCGCCGATTCATTTTTGGTGCGCGAGGCGCTTTGGGCTGAGAACGGCTCGTTAGCGCTTCTTGTGCCCGCCACGCAGGGCGGCGCGGGGCCCCTCACCCTGGCGCGCAGCGATGGCAGCCCTTTACAGATTCTCAGCGTGGATGCTCTGCAAATCCGCTGGGGGCCTTAAACCAGGCTTCGGTAATCTCGGTTGTAGTAAATCAGGGGGGCGGAGCTTTCGTTGGACGATTGCCCGGCCAGGATCACTTCGCCAATAAACAGAGTGTGAGTGCCGGTATCATGCTCGGCTCGCACCCGGCAATCAAAAAAGGCCAGCGCTCCGCTCAATATCGGGCTGCCGGTTTCAAACGTCTTCGTCTCCAGATCAAGGAAGCGGTTGCTCTGTTCGGTGTCCCGGCCCGCAAAGCGCTCGGAGATTGCCTTTTGGCTCTCGTCAAGAATGGATACTGCATAACTGCCCGCTTTTTGCATGATCCCGTGCGTGCGGGTTTGCTTCTCAATCGCAACCAGCACCAGCGGCGGCTCTAGAGAGAGCGCGGTAAACGAGTTCACCGTCATGCCGTGCGCCTCGCCGTCGTGCGTAGATGAAACAATTGCCACACCCGTGCCCCAAAAGCGCATCGCATCCCGCAGCTGTTCTTGATCAAGCCTTAAAGCGTCCATAGGCAGGGCAAATTGTATCCCAGACCCCGCGTATGCCCTAAAAGTACCTCCATCTTGGCTGAGGGCTTGATTTAAGGTACTATGGCCTGACCGATGCAGGAAGAACAGGGGCACACCTACGCTCGGCGCGCCCGGCGCGCCAGCATGAACATTTTGCGGCAACTTTACGTGGTCTTCGGTGTGGGCGCCGTGCTCGCCACCCTCTTCACCGCGTGGACTCCCCTCGGCCTCATCCCCAGCGGCCTGGCCCAACAATTCACAGATTTACTCGGTAGTTCCTCGAGCAATAACTCCGCCTTTCCAACCGCCACAGCCCGCCCCCGACCACGTATTGGCATCGTCGCCGGACACTGGGGCAACGATTCGGGTGCGGTCTGCAACGACACGGGACTTACCGAAGTCGAGCTGAATCTGGACGTTGCCACCCGCGTCAAGGAAAAGCTCACCGCCGAAGGCTTCGACGTGGACCTGCTCCAGGAATTCGACGACCAGCTTGAGGGCTACCAGGCGCTTGCTCTCGTTTCCATCCACGCCGATACTTGCCAATTCATTGATAACAATGCCACGGGCTTCAAGCTTGCCGCCGCGCTGGCCAGTGCCCGCCCCGAGCGCGCCAACCGCTTGCTTGCCTGCGTGCGCAGCCGCTATGAGGCCACCACTGGCCTGCGAGACCATTCGGGCAGCGCCACTGCCCACATGAGCAGTTACCATGCTTTCAACGAGGTTCACACCGATACTACCGCGGTCATTATTGAGGCTGGCTTCATGAACCTGGATCGCCAGATCCTCACCCAGCAGCCTGATTTGATTGCCGAGGGCATTGCCCAGGGTGTGCTCTGCTATATCTACAATGAGGATGCGTCCCCCGTGGAGGCCGAATAATGGCTGTTCCGCAAACCTGGCAGCGCCTCTTCAAAGAAGCCCGCGCCGCGCTGGCTGAAGGCCGTCGCGCCGATGCGCGTCGGCTGGCACACGAGGCCGCCCGCCTTGCCCCCCAACAGGAAGCCCCCTGGCTGCTGCTGGCCGCCACTGCCGAGCCCAAAGCCAGCATCGGCTATCTGGAGCAGGCGCTGGCCATCAATCCCAATAGCGCCCGTGCCCGCAAGGGAATGCAGTGGGCCAGCCAGCGTCTCAAGGAAAAATCTCTTCCCGCCCCACGCGGGCTCTCGGCCAGCCTGAGCCTGCAGCGCATGAGTCGCACGTTGCGCGCTGCCGCCCTGCTGACGATGGGATTTGCCCTCTTTGCCTGGCTGCGCCCGCCCGGCGCCGATCAAGGCCTACGCCTGGTGAGTGCCGCCGCGGCCCAACAAGTCAATGCCCTTTTCTCCACCGCCACACCAACCGCCAGCAACACGCCCACGCCAAGCGCCACGCCCACCCACACGCCGACAGCCACGCCTACCCATACGCCCACCGACACGCCTACCTCCACCCCCACACCCACCGCCACAACAGTGCCCACTAGCACGCCCGTTCCGGTCGGTCTACCCTCCATCCTCGGAGAAACCAATGAGCGCTGGATCGATGTCAACCTCAGCAACCAGACGCTTAGTGCCTATGAGGGTGAAACGCTGGTCAACAGCTTCGTGGTTTCCACCGGCGTGGCCCGCACCCCCACCGTAGTCGGCGAGTTCCGCATCTGGGTCAAGGTACGCATCCAGGATATGTCCGGCCCTGGCTATTACATCCGCGACGTCCCTTACGTGATGTATTTCTACGAAGATTACGGCATCCATGGCACACACTGGCACAACAATTTCGGCACGCCAATGAGCGCCGGTTGCGTCAATATGACCATTGATGATTCAGAGTGGATGTATCGGTTTGCTGAAGTCGGCACCATCGTCAAAGTTCACTATTAAGCCTGCACGGCAGCGCGCCGTTTTTAGATGAAATTAACAATAAGCCGCTAAAATTTAGGCTAAGATTACACTCTACGAATAAAGGAAATGTGATTAATGGCTCGCCATGCCCTCTTTGAGGGTCTCGTCGTGGACGAAAACGAACAGCTGGTTGCCGCCGCCTTGATCGGCGAGGAAGCCTTTTACGTGGTGGATGATTCCGGCTTCAAGCGCCACATTCCCTCAGAGGAAGTGGATCGCCAGGTGTTAAAGCAAATGGGTGAAATGCTGGCCGGTCACGAAGAGGCGATTAGCGAACAAACCGCCAAGATGCTCGGCCAGGACGATATTTTCACTCGCGCCATGATCGAGAAGCAGCTCGAAAATATTGACGACCAGTTTAGCAAGGTGCTGGAAAGTGGCCTGCCCGAGGACAGCCGCGCCTATCTGGGTATGACTGGTTTTCGGGTGCGCATTAACTATCGCGGCGAACTGCTCGAATTGCAGCAGCCCGGCATGATCGATCCCGACGAGGAGTAACCCTTATTCCATCCGGCTCACTTTGCGATAGGTGATCCAGGCAGCCAGCAAGCCCGCCAGGATTGGCCCGCCAATCAGCGCAATGTTGATCGCCGTAGCCAGCAGCGGCTGGATGGGCATCACCAGGCCGAAATAGGCCAGCCCAAAGTGCAGCGCCGCGACCAGGCCGTAGCCCGTGGCCCACACCACCCCGCCAAAGGTCAGTGAAGTGAGCGAATTCACCAGAAAATCGTATAAGTTAAAGGGTTCTTCGTCGCCGTAACCGTGCATTTCACTTGATGTCATTGAGTCCTCCGGAAAATTTGATGCGATTATAGCAAGCGAATCAACCTTGCACAACGCAGCAATTCGCGAAAAGCCCCAAAATTCCAGCGAATTTTCATGGTTTGACCAATGTTTTTGCTTAGGGTATAATCCGCCGACTCTCAACAAAAGCGAAGAAAGTTTATGTCGACAAAAAGAACCTACCAACCAAAAATTCGGCGCCGAGTTCGCGTGCATGGTTTCCGCAAGCGTATGGCCTCAAGTGAAGGCCGCGACGTGCTTAAGCGCCGCCGGCTAAAGGGGCGTCATTCGCTAACCGTGACGATGAATAACCACATCAAAAAGATAAACTGGAAGAGCTAAGCCCTGCAGGTATTTGCTGGCCCCTTATCTGGGCCGGCCAGGGCTAACACGCAGGAGTTGAAACGCAGTTTTCGCCTGACCAGGCCTTCAGATTTTCAACGGGTGCGGCGACATGGAAAATCATTTGCCCACCCGTTTGTTGTGATTGTTACGTCAGAGAATGGCCTTCAACAGCCCCGAATTGGTGTGGCCGCCAGCCGCGCAGTGGGAAATGCTATCGCCCGCAATCGGGCAAAACGCATTCTGCGCGAAGCCGTGAGGCCCATGTTAAGCGAAATCAAGCCCGGATACGATATCCTGCTCTTAGCCCGTGCTGGCCTCCGCCAGGCCAAAAGCACGGATCTTGCAGAGGCGCTGGGCAGTCTGATGAAAAAGGCGCATTTGACCAATTAGATGATGACTACCGACAGCAATTTATCTTCCATTGAAATCCCTGAGCAGCGTTCGCCGGCTTTGCGCGAGCTTCCCTTCACGCTTGGCAATTTGCCGCGCTGGCTGCTGCTCCTGCCCGTCCGTGCCTACCAAATGACGATCTCAAAAACGCTGCCCGAAGATACCTGTCGCTATTATCCCACCTGCTCCCATTACGGCTATCAGGCCATTTACAAACATGGCGCCATAAAGGGCAGCGGGCTGGCCGCCAACCGCTTGCTGCGCTGCAACCCTTTCAGCGCCGGCGGCTACGACCCCGTCCCCTAACCTCTTTGGAATACACGACCTCTATGAAAAAAAACCGCGCTCTTTCTTTTACCCTATTGCTTGGGGTCGCTTTGCTGCTTTCCGCCTGTGGAAGCGCCTTTAGTGCCTCAAGCTGGCCGGGCATCACCTACGATGAAACCAGCAGCACGATTTACGTTGCCTATAACCAGCACGTCTACGCCCTTCAGGCTGAAAACGGCGCCGAATTCTGGCGCTTCCCGGTAGACCCCGAGAACAGCATCAACTTCTACGCGCCGCCCACCCTGTCTGAGGACGGCCAACTGCTGGTCAGCGGCTACAACAACCAGGTCTATTCGCTTGATCCGGCCAACAATGGCCGCGAAAATTGGGCCTTTGCCGGCGCCGCCAACCGTTTTATTGGCAGCCCTGCCAGCAACGCGCTGGGCGTTTTTGCCCCCAACTCCGACCACAAACTATACGCCCTCACCCCAGAAGGCGCCTTGCAATGGACCTTTGCCAGCCAGGAACCCCAATGGGCCTCCCCGGCAGCCGATGAGTCCACAATCTATGTGCCCTCGATGGATCACCATCTCTACGCCCTAAACGCCGCGGATGGCGAACTCCTTTGGGATAAAGATCTGGGTGGCACCATCGTAGGCCGTCCGGCGCTTAGCGCGGATGGCATCCTCTTCGTGGGCACCTTCGGCCAGGAAGTGCTTGCCCTGCGCGCCAGCAATGGCGCCATCCAGTGGCGGGCCAGCACCGAAGGCTGGGTCTGGTCCGGACCGAGTTTAGCCGATGGTGTAGTTTACGCCGGTGATGTTGACGGCTTCGTGTATGCCTTCAACGCCGAAACCGGCCGCCAGCTTTGGCGGGTAACCGCTGATAGCGCCATCACCGGCACGCCCCTGGTAGCCCACGACAGTATTTACGTGACCACAGAGAACGGCCAAGTACTCTCAATCTCGTTGGACGGCCGCATCCAATGGACGGAAACAGTTGCCGGGCAAGCCTATAGCAGCCCCGTGGCTGCCGGAGACGCCATTTTGATTGGCATTACGGAAAGCGAAGAAAACGTAGTGATCATCGCACTGGATGCCGCCAACGGCAACGTGCTCTGGTCCTTTGCCCCATAACCTAGAGGAATAATATGCTCGAATTCATTATTGTCCCCTTTACCAACGCCCTGCTCTTCATCTATAACTTGCTGGGCGAGAATTTTGGGCTGGCCATCATTGTATTTACCATCCTCGTCCGCCTGGCCACCTACCCGATTACCGCGTCGCAGCTCAAAGGCACGCGCGCCATGCAGGAATTGCAGAGCAACAAACGCTGGCAGCAGGTTCAGAAAAAATACAAGAACGATCGCGAAAAACTGGCTCAGGAGCAGATGAAGCTCTACAAGGAATTGGGCATCAATCCGCTGGGTTCCTGTTTGCCCACACTGATCCAATTTCCGATCATCATCGGCCTCTATTGGTCCGTCACCCGCGCGCTGGCCTCCACCCCCATCCAACTGCTCAACTTTGCCCGCGATATCGCCCTCCCCGATGTAGCCAGCCTAATTCCCTTGAACAGCCAATTCCTTTGGATGGATCTCAGCCTGCCCGAAAGGCTGCACCTCGATTTCCTCCCCGTTGCCATCCCCGTGCTTGCCATCCTGGTTACCATTAGCTCCTACTTCCAAACCAAGATGATGAGCCCCGGCGCAACCGACGGCCAGAGCGCGCAAATGGGCAAGATGATGAATATTTACATGCCCCTCTTGATGGGCTACATCTCCTACATCTACGCCGCCGGCCTGGCGCTTTACTTCCTCTCCGGAAACCTCTTCAGCATGGCACAATACGCCCTGATGCGGCGCTCAAGCCCACCTTCCAGCTAAAGCGAGATAATTCTCATGGACCAGCGAGCCACCCTCGAAATGATTGCCCCCTCAGTGGATGAGGCAGTTCAAAACGGCCTTGAGCAACTCGGCCTGAGCCGAGATCGAGTGCATATTGAAGTGTTAGACGAGGGTGGTGGCGGTCTGTTTGGTTTTGGGGGCCGCCAGGCCCGCGTGCGCCTCACTGTCCTGGGTGAAGGCGAGGCTGCTGAGCCGGCTCATGAGGAACGAAAAACGCCCCGCCGTGAGCCCCGCCCGGAGCCCACGGATGCTGAACTGGAAGATGTTGCCTCGATTGCCAAGGCCACAGTTCAGGAGTTGCTGCAGCATATGGGCATTCATGCAGATGTGGAAACCCGCGTTGGTGTCAGCGAAGAAGGCGATCGCTCAGCCCCTGTGATCGTGGATATCAAAGGCAACGACTTGAGCATCTTGATCGGTCGCGATGCCGAAACGCTGAACGCCTTACAGCTTATCACCCGCATGATCGTGGGCAAGGAAGTCGGCCATTCAGCCCACCTCATCGTAGATGTTGAAAGCTACCGTGAACGCCGCGAGGAAAATCTGCGCGAGCTGGCCCGACGCATGGCCAACCAGGCCGTGCGCACCGGTCGCCGCCAATCGCTCGAACCGATGACGCCCGCTGAGCGACGTATCATCCATTTGGAATTGCGCGAAAACGATGAAGTCAGCACAGAAAGCGCCGGCCAGGATCCCAAACGCAAGGTAGTCATCATCCCGCAGCAAAGCTAAGCGCATTCGGGGCATGAAACGATTAGCAGCGGCCCTGGACCGCACTGCGCAAAAGTGGTTCCCGGCGGCTTATTATTCCCTGATTCAACGCCCTAAAATTCAAAAACGTTTTACAACGGAAGCGCAGTTGCTGCGCGGCGCCTCCCTGTCCCAAAGTCCCCATTCCAGCATCTTGTTCTTCACCACCCAGAAGTGCGCCTCCCGCTATGTCGGCCGCGTGCTGGAAGCGCTGAGCGATGCTGAGGGCCTGGTCCGGGCCGACTACGATGCCTACGTGACCACGACCAAATTGCCCGACGAATTGAGACCCTATTCGGATGCCGGCGCTTTAAAGCATGCCTTTCAACCTAAGGGGTACCTCTACGGCCCCATCGGCTCTTTCCGCAACATCCCCAATCGTCCTAACTATCGTGTCCTTCTGCAACTGCGCGACCCGCGCGATGTGCTCACATCCCTGTACTACTCTTCGGCCTACAGCCACCCGATCATCAACCGCAAATTGCTCAAACGTCGTAAGGAAGCGGTGGATATGACGGTAGACGAATACGTTCTGGCCAACGCCGAACATTATTTTCAGCTTTACGAACGCTATTGCAATGAGCTTCTCTCTCAACCCGAAGTGCTTTTTGTGCAATACGAACTCATGGTCTCCGATTTTCCCAATTGGCTGGAACAAGTTTGCGAGCACCTGAATTTGACACGCCATCAAGCGGTGATAGATCGCTTGCTTCAGGAAGCCAATTTCCAGGTTGACAAAGAGGATAAGTATTCGCACCGTCGCCAGGTCACCCCTGGCGATCACCTGCGCAAATTGCAATCGGAGACCGTTGCCCAATTGAACCAACGCTTCGCCCCCGTTCTCCCCCAGCTCGGCTACAAGCCCTAAAACCCCCCCCTCAAAAAACCGAATCACAGGGTTAGCGCATGAAATCGCACAAACGCGACAGATTGCACGCGGGTTGGCCTCTTATCCTAACGCGTGAGACCGAACTCAGACACTAAGTGCGAGTCGGCCTTCCCGCACATTAACAACCAAATAGCTAAACTTTAATCCTGCTTGGGGGCCCACCCGATAACAATACTAGTGCCTTGTTTGGGGGCTGTACGAAGATCCAGTGTAGCCCTCACCAGGGCAGCCCGCTCGCTCATGCCCGCCAATCCGAAATGGCGCTCGGTGAGCAGCTTCACCAGATCGTGCCCCCCCTCCAGGCTGAATCCATCCCCATCATCGTCTACAGCCAGTTCAACGCTGCCTCGGCCCACCGACCCCGAAATCGTCAGTTGGCTGGCGTTGGCATGCCGCAACGCGTTTTCGCAAGCCTGCTGGACGATGCGAAAGAGATGTTGCTCGATCTTTCGGTCGTGGCGAATATCGCTGGCGGGCACATCCAAGCTCACCCTGAGCTTGCCGGTCCGTCCAGCCAGTTCATCCACCAGGGCCTCAAGCGCCGAATACAACCCGTATTCCAACATGGGGGGGCGCAATCCATGGATCGTGGAACGCAGCAAGTCTGCCATTTCCTGGTAGCCACGGTCAAACTCTGCCGAATGTCACTTCTCTACCACGAGGGTTTTTAACTCGGCAAAGCGATTGAGGGCATCATCATGCAGCTCAAGGGCCAACCGTGCCCTTTCATTTTCTTGTTGATCAATATCCAACTGGTAGAGCGCACGCAAACGAGTAGCCTGGGCGATGTTTGCCAGAGCAATGGCCATTTGATCGGCCAGTGAAGCCAGTAAAACCGCTTCTGCCTGAGAGTAATAGTCATCCGGGTCGCGCTCCCCAAGCAACCACAAACCGATCGCCTTTTCCCCGGCCATGATGGCAAAAGCCATCCGCACCCAGGATAAAGTACGTCCCCGCACTTGCAGCTTGGGCGCTTTGGCAGCCCCGTTCGCTTGTTTGAGGAGTTTGTCAATCTGCGCTCGGTCAGGCACTTGTTTGGGGTTCAAGCCCTGCTCGATAAGAACATGCACGTGGTTGTCTTCGCCACAAGAGATCAGGGCCGATTGGCGGATCAACAAACTAGGCAAAATCTCTTCATCAAGCACTTGCAGCAAATTTTCAATCGTCAAGCTGGTCGCGATCTTACCGGCAAAGCTGGTCAGCAAGTGCTCCGGGGGCAACGGCATGTTCAGCAATCGCCGCTCGACAAAACGTTGGAAGCGCCCAAAGCCAAACACGGTGACCAGCGCAGTAAACAGCACCGCCCCAATGACAATGCCCAATTCAGCTTCCGGAAACCTGATTGATGTATTGAAGGCCGGAATTAGCAGCAACAGCGCTAACAACAGTATCAACAAGTACAGGTAAATCGAGATTACCCGGTTAGCGCGAAACTCAAGGCCACCCAGCTGTCTGCGGTAGATCACATAAAAGTAGGCGCCAGGCAGCGCAATCAGGGAATAGAGCGCAAGCTGCAGGCCAAATGGCATCGGCAATCCAAGATTGGCGGCCACCGCAGTGAGCAAGGCCGGAAACAAAGCAATCAAGGCCGCGGCCAGTAGCAGCCGGGTCTCACGGCGTTCAGCCGGTCGGCGTGCGTAGCGAAACAGCAGAATGCTAGCGCACCCAAGCACCGCCAGCCCAAAGGGCACTGCATAGACCTCATGGCTCAACACATCCGTCCATTGCAGCGCAGCCCCCAGTACACCCGCCCCATAAAGCACGGGCCATGTCCAGGCAGGCGCCTTACCCATACGCTGCGGAAAATTCCAATGAAAGTGCAAATAGATCGGCAATGTCATCCACAGCGCGGCGCGCATGACAAAAGCGCTCTCCAAAACGTGCATGCGGGAAAAATTACCGGCCACCAGCCAGATGGCGGTAATGTAAAAGAAAGCCGCCAGCAAGCTCCTGTGATGGCTTCGCGGCCGCACCAGCAGCAGGGTCAACGTGCCTGCCAGCCAGAACACAAAGCCGTAAGGCCAAATGCTCAGCAGTCGGCTGCCAAATTCAGCGTTTGTAAAGCCTGGCATCGCCCATTCAACGAGCTGGCTGGCTCCACCGCGTTCGATCTCGATCTGCACCGATTCCATAAATCGGGCCTCGGGGTGCAATGGTTCGTGCAAATTGGCCTGATAAGCTTCCCAGCCCAGATCCTCACTGGAAATAATTCGGTCCCCCAGGCGAAGCCCACCTTCGGCGACAAACACATCGTTGATCTCACCCGAAGTACGCCCAAACTGGAAGCCCAGATACGGAAACAACACCAACCCAGCATACGTGTAAGCTGCAAGCAATACGAGTATCGAAATCGGCAGCAAGATTTCAGCAAAATTTGGAGACCGCAATCTTCCCATCAACATCTAGCAACTACTCGCAATCCCTGGGAGGTGCATATAGAAAATACCATCACAGCAGTTTAACCGTCTCCCACCGTTGAAAAGGAAGGAACATCATGCAAACATTCTACACGCAACTCTTTTCCACCAAAGATGAGCAGCCCGCATTTCTGCGCAGCTTGCTGCGCATCGCCGTATCCCGTCTCGCTGACGTGATAGCCGTAAAAAGCGAACTCGCCTGGGAAATCTGGAGCGAGAACGCAGAGACCAGCCTCGCCTAAGGGAAAGGGGCCGGAGACGCTGTCTCCGGCCC
>QWJF01000024.1 GCA_009391835.1 Chloroflexota bacterium
GTAGTCAACTTCGATGAGATCGCGGGCTTGGGCCGCGATTGCCTCAGACTCCGCCACGATGAACGCAACTTGATCGCCGACAAAGCGCACGCGGTCGGCATAGGGCTTATTGGATCCGGGGCCGCAAAGCACCGGCTGATCCGTGAGAATCAAGCCATATTCGTTAACGGGCACATCTTTAGCCGTAAAAATGGCAATGACCCCATCAAGGGCTGCTGCTCTTTCTGTATTTATTGAGCAAACAATAGCGTGTGGGCGATTTGCGAATAAAACTTTCGCATGAGCTTGGTTTGCGCGGTTGATGTCACCGGGATAAAGGGTCTGGCCCGTTACCTTCCCATAGGCATCAATGCGCGGCAGAGATTGGCCAATTGCAGATTTCATGCTTGGTAAGTGGCCCGGCTAATGTTTAAAAGAGTCGCGTTGGACAAATCTTGCCTTTTCCTCATCGCTTGGCCCACCGGAGGCTGAGTAGAGGATCGAACCGACCAGGGATAAAAGAAGGAAAATCACTATGGCGAAAAAAATAGCCAGGATCAATTGCGCATAAACCTGCTGCACCTCACCCACAAAAGGCAGCGTAATGCTTATGGCAAGGAAGCCGGAATCCGGTGTTTCCAGCAAAGGCAACACGGCCTGGGCAAGGCCTATTGAAACGACAGGAATAATGACAAACAGAATGCACCCGATCCCGCGCCAAACGGGATGTATTTTCCAGGGAAAAGGACCGTGGTGCTCATCGGATCGTTTCGGTGTCATTGATTTAGCTCCAATTGGCCGGCATGCTGAATAGCCTCAACAATCTTGTAGTAGCCCGTGCAGCGGCAGAGGTTCCCGGTAACCGCTTGTTGGGCTTCCCCCTTGGTTGGATTCGGGCGCTCGTCCAAAAGCTTGGCAGCAGACATCAAAAAGCCCGGTGTGCAATAGCCGCATTGAACGGCCCCATCATCAATAAAAGCCTGCTGAACGGGGTGAAGTCCTTTCTCAGTAGCCAAACCCTCAATGGTAGTAATCTCTGCCCCGTGGGCTCGTGGGGCCGGCACCAGGCAGCTCATCACCGCCGCACCATCCATAATAACGGTGCAGGCCCCGCACTCACCTTCTGCACAACCTTCCTTCGTTCCAATGAGCATGGCATCCTCGCGCAGCAAGCGCAATAGAGTTTTGTCTTGGCCACCCGCAAGCGAATAGGATTTGCCATTAATCGTGGTTTTGATCGGTGCAGTCGAGGTGTGAGTGGTCGTCTGTGAAACTTCAAAGCCTCGCCCGTTGACTCTGCCCAACATCACGGGATTGTCCGGAATCCGCTGAGGAGGCTGCGGCTCAGCCAATTCGGTGAGCAAGCGCCGCACTGCCACCTGCACCATCTCTCGCCGGTAGGCTTCCGAGCTGCGCACATCATCGATCGGTGAGGCTGCTTGAAGCGCCAATTCAGCAGCTTGCTGGATTGAATCGGCATCCAGCTTCCTGCCCACCAGGAAATGCTCCGCCTCGTCGGCATGCACAATCACCGGGGTCACCGCCCCAAGCGTAATCGCCGCCTTAGTGACGATATCGCCGTCCATTGAAAGCACCGCCGCCGCATCAACCACCGAAATGGCCTGGGCGCGGCGCAGCGCAAGCTTAATAAACGCACCGCGCTCGCTGGGAGGGTTTAACGCAGCAAATTGGATATCCACCAGCATTTCGTCCGTCTGCATCACGGTTTTGCGCAGGCCTTTGTAAAACTCCGACAGGGGCACAACCCGCTCCCCAGATTGGTTGCGCAGCACCACGCTGGCACCCAGCGCCATAAGCGGCGGTATCGTGTCATTGGCGGGCGAAGCCGTAATAAGGTTCCCGGCAATCGTGCTGCGGTTGCGGATCTGCGGGGCGCCCACTTCCCAGGAGGCTTGGGCCAGGGGCAAAGCCCGGGTTCGAATGAGTTCAGAAGCAACGCAATCGTTGTGAGTAACCAGCGGCCCCAGATGAAAGACCCACGCTTCGTCCAGTCGGATCTGGTCCAGATCGGGGATGCGAGTGACATCAATCAGGGTATCAATCCCCTTACGAATACCCAATTCAATTTCAAGAATTAAATCCGTGGCGCCGGCCACAATACGGGCGCGCTCTCCGTCCTCGGACAACGCCGCGGTGGCCTCTTCAATGCTACTGGGGGTCAGGTAGGTTTTCCACATAAACTGAACTGTCCAGGTTAGAAAGCAACGCGGCCATTATACAGGCTGGGGTATGAGCGGGCCGCTCAATCGCTCATGGGTTTGCCGTCTCCGCCGCGTCGTCGCATAAGGATCTCTGAAAGGATACTCACCGCGATCTCTTGCGGGGTTTCCGCCATGATCTCGAGCCCCATCGGGGACACAATCCGGTCCAGTTTTACCTTGTCTACGCCTGATTGCTCAAGCTTTTTTCTGGCGGTCGCCCAGCGGCGCTTCGAACCAATGACGCCAATGTACGCCGCAGGTGTCTCTAACAATGCGGGAATTCCCGGAATGTCCACTTCGACATTCCGAGTGCACAGCACGATGTAGGTCTGATCGGTGATATCGCAGGATGTAGGCAGCTCCGCCAGCTGTACCGGGTGAAAAGCCGCAGCCTCGGGAACCACCTCGGGCCGGCAATAGTCAGGCCGATCATCGCTAACCTCGACGCGAAAACCGAGCCAATCGGCAAGATGCGCTACAGCCTGCCCCACGTGCCCTGCCCCAACCACAACCAGCGTCGCCTCTCCTTTGATCGGTTCCACGAAAACCTCCATAGTCCCTCCACAAACACCGGGATCGCCGGCGGCGGGATCGTTTAGCGTATAGCTGAGCGTTTGAGGCTTACCTGATGTGAGAACTTCCAGGGCCGCGGCACGCACCCGATTTTCCATCTCGCCGCCGCCAATCGTGCCCTCGATCTCGCCATTGGCCAGAACCAGCATTTTTGCGCCCGCGTGACGCGGCACAGATCCACTGGTCTGCGTCACGGTGCAGAGCGCTGCAGGGTCCCCATTGGCTTGCAGCTCAGTGATCCGCTGAAAAATATTCATCGCGCCGTGTGCTCAAGTGAAGCAAGCCCGGACTGCTTCCAAATCTTCTTCCGTAGCATAGACTGTTATTTTATCGCCTGCCTCGAACCGGGTGTCTCCATGTGGGACGATAACGCCCTCTTTTCGATGAATTGAAACAACCACACAACCACGCGGCAGGCGTTGGCCGATTTCCTTTAACGTCTTGCCGCTAGCTGAATGAGCTATGCTCAAATGGAACTCAGTAAAATCCGCGCCTGCCTGATTACGAAGTTGTTCGGCTCGATTCTCGACTTCGGTCCGCCGGGTAAGTGCCAGATCATAAGAGCGCAAGATATCGCCCCGCTTGATCTGGCCAATAAGCCGGTTGGCGTTTTCTCTGGAAACCACGGGCAGCACGCCAAGGCCGCGGCCGCTCATTCGTGTCAGCGCCTCGGCAACCGTCTCGTCTGGAAAAGCAATCAAGAGATCATGGCGGGCGGTGCCGACGTTTGAAACAATTTCATTGTCCGCCACCTGATTCTCAATCGCACGCTCAATATCCGAGAGGCTGATGATGCCCTCGAGATGCTGCGAATTATCTACGATCAGCAGCGCATTCTCATGCTGCCGTGTCACAAGCTCGGCTACGTCTCCCAGGGCGGCTGCCGCATTCACGGTATTCGGCTCACTCATGATCTCGCCAACCAAAACCCCCTGCAGAATATCCACATTACGTCCACGTTGAAGCGCAATACCCTTAAGCTTTAACTTTAGGGAATAGATGGATTCGTTAAAGAGCAATTCAGCAATCAGCGTAGCAACAACGGTAGCCAGCATGAGCGGCAGAATCAAGCGGTAATCGCTGGACATTTCAAATACGATCAAAATGGCGGTCATTGGCGCATGCGCTGCCCCCGCAAAAGTCGCCGCCATTCCCACCAACGCATAAGCGCCCGGATGCAGCACCACCCCAGGCCACACCAAGCCGGCCACTTGTCCCACAATGCCGCCAAGCAGCGCTCCCATAAATAAGCTGGGCGCGAACACACCGCCGGAATTCCCCGAACCCAATGTAAACAGGGTCGCAAGCAATTTAAGCACCAGAAGCAACGCCATCAGCCCCAACGAAACCTGAAAATCATCGCCGATCGCTACCCCGATCATATGCAAGCCCGGGCCTAGTACCTGGCCTTCGGCAAGCACCAGCCCCACAGCTGCAGTCAGCAGCATCCCAAGGCTGGTCTTTACCGGGAGAGGCACTTTCCAACGATCAAATAGACCTTCGGTGCGGTACAGCATCCGGATGAAAGCCACCGCCAGAAATGCGGCAAGAATTCCAAGCAGCAAATAAAGCAGCAGTTCTGCGGGCTGGTTGAGCGAATAAGCCGGCACATCGAAAGCTGGCCGGTCGCCGAGATAGGCGCGCGCAATGATGCTGGCCGATACCGCGCTTACCACCACCGCGCCAAAATAGCGCGCCGTGAAGCGCCCAAGGATAACTTCAAGCGCAAAGAGTGATCCGGCGATTGGGGCGTTAAAGGTGGCCGCAATGCCTGCCGCCGCCCCGCAGGCAACCAGCGTGCGGATCCGGTCATTTGAAAAGCGGAAGAGCTGGCCGAGGGTGGAGCCAAGCGCAGAGCCAACCTGGACAATGGGCCCTTCCCGGCCCGCCGAACCACCCGATCCGATGGTGAGCGAGGAGGCAAAAACCTTTACAGCCGCCACCCGCGGCCGAATGCGCCCGCCGCGCATCACCATCGCCTCCATAACTTCGGGGACACCGTGGCCTTTGGCTTCTCGAGCCCAGCGATCAATCATGTAGCCAACAAGCAAACCTGCTGTTCCCATTACCAGCAGCAGCCCTATTCCCGAGCCGATATTCGTGCGCACGCTGGTCGTAAATTCCGCCACCCGCGCCAGCAGCCATACAAAGGCCACCGCGCCAAAGGCCGTGCCCACGCCAACCAGAACGGCAAGCAAAATAAGCACTAGTTGTCCGGAGGGCTCAAAACGATCGAGCATGGACGCTAGCCAGGGGAATCCAAAGGGAACGCGTAATTTTTGGGGATTATTCGATTGGGCTTCTATGGCTTTAACTCTTTTCTTCAAAGGGTTTTGGCAAAGAGGCTTATTATAGGACTCCCCATAAAATTATGCGAAAACAATAACGAGCTGTTCTTCCCCGTCCGCTTACTTGTTTAGGTTAAGCGCCCGCCACACCCGCTCCGGCGTCGCCGGGATCTCCTCTAGATCGGCACCGCATGCGTCCAAAATCGCATTACCCACCGCCGGCGCAACCCCATCCATCGGAATCTCGGCCACGGCCTTCACTCCAAACGGATGCGAGGGCTCAAACGTCTCCACGAAAATCGTCTCCAGCTCGGGCATCTCGTGCGCCGCGAAAATATGATAATCGCGCAAATCCCGTTCACGAGCCACACCCTTTCCGTCGTAGCGCATTTCCTCTGAAATGGCATAGCCAAGCGCCTGCGTCATGCCGCCTTCGACTTGCCCCGACGCCGTAATCGGATTGACGATGATGCCTGAATCGACTGCCATCACAAGTTTATCCACGATGACCATGCCCGTCTCCGTATCCACCGTGACTTCGGCGAATTGAGCCGCAAAGGGTGGCGGCGCAACCGGAGACACATAGGAGCCGACCGCCATAATTTGTTCTTGTTTGGCGTGGTGCAGAGAATGGTGGCCGATTTCTGAGAACGTCACCGAGCGACCATCCAGCGCTATCGCCCGGCTGTCCTCCAAATGGATTTCGCCAGGATCAATGTCTGGCCCATCCCCCTTTTCATTCAGGATCAGCACTGCCCGATGGGCAATGCGTTCGGCCACCTTCTGCGCCGCATTCACCACCGCCGCCCCCGAAATATATGTTGTCGAAGAGGCATAAGCGCCCTTATCAAAGGGTGTGAAATCCGTATCCGAGGAGTAGACGATCAAATCGTCCAGCCCCACGCCAAGCACCTCAGCCGCCATCTGCCCCAACACGGTGTCCGAACCAGTGCCGAGATCTGTGGCCCCCACAAGCACGTTAAATGAGCCGTCATCGTTCATCTTGATGCTGGCTCCGCCCATATCCAAATAAGGGATCGCCGTACCTTGCATCACAAGCGCAACCCCAATCCCTTTGCGCAGATGGGGCTTGCCTGGCAATTCCCGCCATGCGCTATTGCCGAATTTTTGATCCCAGCCGATGGCCGCCCGGCCCTGACGCACACATTCCTCCAACCCATTGGTTTCGATGATCTCTGGGCTCGGCTCCCGGCCCTCGCTCCAGGCCGTACTAAACGGCTGCAGTTCCCCGATTTGCAGTGCATTTTTAAGCCTGAATTCAATCGGATCTATATCCAGGGTGCGTGCAATTCGCTCCATATGGCGCTCAACCGGCCAAAAACCCTGGGGCACGCCGTAGCCGCGATAAGCACCGGAAGGCGGCGTGTTCGTATATACCACGTCGGCTACAAAGCGGATATTGGGCTGCTGGCGATATTTGCCATCGCCTACGTAAAGCGCCATCGCCTTGTGGCCAGTGTTTCCCGCGACGGTTAGCGCATGGCAGCCGTAGGCGCCCGTATCGCTTAACGCATACATCTCGTTTGCTGTAATCGTGCCATCTTTCATAACCCCCGTCTTCATTCGGACGCGCATCGGGTGGCGAGAGCGCGCCGCAATAAACTCTTCCTCGCGGGTGTATTCGTAGATCACGGGTCGGCCCGTGGCAATCGTCAGATGGGCAGGAACATCCTCCATGAGAACTTCCTGCTTGCCACCGAAACCACCCCCAATACGCGGCTTAATCACCCGGATGCGCCGAATAGGCAAATTAAGTACCGGAGCTAGTTGGCGGCGCACATGGAAGGGTACCTGTGTGCTAGTGCGAATCACCAGCCGGTCATCTTCGTCCCAATGGGTAACCGCCACATGCGGTTCGATGGAAACCTGCTGCACCTTTGGAACCACATAATCGAATTCAACAATTTGATCCGCCTCAGCAAAGCCCGCCTCGACATCACCGATATCTATATGGATGTGCGCCGCCAGATTTCGCGCGGCGTCCGATTCGTCAAAATCCACGTATTCAGTTTCATCATGAATGATCTCGGCGCCCGCTTTGAGCGCCTCGCGCGGATCAAGAATGGGCGGCAGCTCCTCATACTCAACCTCGATCAGCTTAAGTGCACGTTCAGCGACATCCGCACTCTCAGCCGCCACAAGTGCCACGCGATCGCCCACAAAACGGACTTTCCGATCCAGCGAAAAGGTATCGAGCGGCCCCGGAATGGGATCTGATTGGCCCGCCGTCGAATAAACCACGCGCGGAACATCTTCATGGGTGAGAACTGCCACAACGCCGGGAAGTTCCCGCGCCTTGCTGGTGTCGATCTTTTTGATGCGGGCGTGAGCCACCAGGCTATGCAGCACTTTGGCATGCAGAAGGCCGCGCGGCTCAACATCCGCTGTGAAGGCCGGCTTGCCTTGAACCAGCTTGAGGGCATCCACCTTGACCTCGGGGCGCCCCACCCGCTTCCAGGTCTCCGTTTGGGGCGCGATCAAAACGCGTGGCAGCACGTTGACCAGAGTGTCGCTGCTGCCGGCAGGAGCGCTGGAACCACTACCAGCATCTGGTGGGCTTGGGATGAAAAACTTGTCAAGTTCAGTGGGCGTAAACCAATCCCCCGGCTGCGCGTCGCCGCGCATCACCGCCGCCGCGTGCATAACCGCCTGAACCGGCTTCACATATCCGGTACAGCGGCAAAGCACACCCGAAAGAACCTCGCGCACCTCGGCTTCAGTCGGGTTAGCGTTGGCATCAATCAACTGCTTGGCAGCCAATAGCATGGCGGGCGTACAGAACCCGCACTGGATGGCCCCGCTCTCAACAAAAGCGCGCTGCAAGGGGTGTAGTCCCTCTGTGAGCTTCCAGCCCTGACCCGGGCGCTCACCCAAAGTTTCAACCGTGGTGATTTCTGTTCCCTCGGCCTGGGCGCTGGAATGCACGCAGGAATTGGTCAATTGCCCATCAACGAGAACGGCACAGGCGCCGCATTCCCCGGTTTCACAACCATGTTTGACGCTGAAATAGCCCTCCCCCCGCAAACCGTGAAGCAGACTTTGGCCCGGGTGCGTGTCTAACTCGTGTGCTTTTCCGTTAACGCTGAGCACGATTCTCATACGCCGGGTTCCACCTCGATTCTCTCAAGCGCCCGTTGCACAAGTTTTTCCCCCGCTGCCATGCGGTATTCCGCGGACGCCCATTGATCACCGGCCTCGTTAAGCGCATTCGCGGTGGCTTCAACCAATCCGCTGGCGTCCTGCCCATCCAGGGCCAAATGCGGCGCTGCCCCAAAGCCGCCAACCACCAAGCGCGTGCGCCCGGAAGGCCATCGAGCCAAAGCCACAGAAACTATTGGTAGATCGGCCGGTGTGCGAGCGACAAATTCATAAGCCAGATTAATTTGTGTGAGAATGTTTACTTGGCTAATCAAACGCCCCGCGAGCATGTCGTGCCGCAGCGGAAGAAACTCTCCGTAAGAGGTGTCTTCGTTATTGGGTTGAAAAATAAGTTCAGCATCCAGAGCCAGCATAGTTGCTGCAAAAGAGGAGCGGCCGTCAGCTGAAACCAGGCAACCAGCCACGGTTGCGACGCGTCTCAATGTAAATGTGGCTTCATGCCGGATGGCATCCGCCAGGGCAGCCGGAATATCTTTAAAGTCGAACAAGCCCTGAAGCGTGAGGCTGGCGCCAAGCTGAAGCTGCTTGCCCTTCTGCTTAATAAAATCGAGTTGAAGCGACTGCAGATCTACAACGGCAACTTCCTCATCGGAAGGTGCATTCAATTGAGTTCCGCCGCCAAGCGGACGCGTAATCGGCGATTTACGCGCCAGCAACGAGAGCGCCTCGTCCATTTTTTCTGGGCGGTGGTATTCAACAATCATGCTGGCAACTCATCTTCGGGGTACACGCGCCAACCGAGTCCTTCCAAATTCATCTCGTCCAATTCTCCGGGATCCAACTCGACCATCAACGCTTCGGCCTCTGCCAGCAGGTCACCATCCGGTCCAAATAGCTGGGCAATCGCTTCGGCGCGGCGGCCACGATCCTTTGTGGCTCGGCTGGTTAACCGCAGGGGTTGTTGTGTTGGGACGTGCTTGCGGTATCGCGTGGTCAGTTTAGCTGTGTACATCAGCCGATTGGGGTCCTCAACCAGAAAGGCTCGGATAGCCATCTCGTCCAGCATCGCCGCTACAATGCCCCCGTTAACAATCCCAGGGTAACTCTCAAATTCATCGGGAACCACATAATCACACACCGCCCCGCCCTCGCCATCCGCATAGAACTCCAACTGGAGACCATGCTGGTTCTCAACCCCGCAGGCAAAACAGCGCGCCGAATTTGGAAGTTTATGGGCTTTGTTCATCTAAACCACCGCAAACGTGTCAATCAGGGTCTTCACGCTGCCGCCCGCCGAATACAGAATCGGGCAGGTTGCACCGCGTTTTACATACTCCTGCACCTTGGCACGCGCCTGCTCCGGCGTCCCCGAAGCGGTGATCCGATGAATTAATTCCTCAGGCACGAGGTGTTTAGCCTGCTTAATCTGTTCGTGGGTAGCCGGCCAGCCAAGAATGGCCTGAATTTGTTTGACAACATCTACAGACACACCCGAGGCCTTGGCAATATGGGGCTGCTGGGCCAAATACTGGGTTAGCAATTCGCGAGTGGCGTCAATCGCTTTCTCGCCATCTTCATCCACCGAACACACGATTAGTTGTGGCCGGTCTATATCATCCAAGCGGCGACCGGCACGTTTCGCCCCCGCTTCCAGCTGCTTGAGCGCCTCATCGTTGTATTCAGGCGGCACACAATAATTAAGCACCGCGCCATCCGCAATCTCGCCGGTCAGTTCCATCATTTTAGGTCCGGTAGCCCCAATCATGATAGGCACGTGGCGCGCTTCTCGCCGGCCATGCACCACATCCAATTCAATATCCCGAACTTGATGGAATTCGCCTTCGAACGTCACGCGTTCGAGCGCCAGCAGGCGCCGCAGCACTTCAACCGTTTCGCGCATAGCCGTCAGCGGCTTGCGACGCTCAATCCCCACTTGACCCGCAAGTGGATCCCACCAGGCGCCAAGGCCGCAAATAATGCGCCCCGGAGCAAGGTCATCAAGGGTAAGGAAGGTGGCCGCCAACAGGCCAATGTTGCGCGTCCAATTATTGATCACACCCGAGCCCACTTTTAGCCGCTCGGTAACCGAAGCATAAGCAGCCATTGGCACGATCGCATCCCGCACCAAACGAGATTCGGCCTGCCAAACGGCTTCAAAGCCGCGTTCTTCCGCATAGCGCACGTAATCCAATCCATCCCGCAAATCATGGGCGTCCTGCAGATAGAGGGCAACTCTGTCGGTCATCTGTGTTTATCCGTTTCCTAATTCTTCCAGCGGTGCAGAGAGAAAATCAAGATCCTCTGGCAAATCCACATCGTGAGCCAATGAGGGCAATTCACAAATCTTCAAACCAGCCCCGGCAGCCAATGCACGCTGTCGGTGGCGCAAGAATGAGCCCTCACCGAAATCATAGTCGATAATTCCGGCTGGATTCAAGTAGAGGGCGTTTGTGCCTTCTTTACGATGATCGGGCGCAATCACCACCACGGGCGGTTGGCTGCCAGCTTCAAGCATGGCTCTGATATCTTCAATTTGAATTTGCGGAAGGTCTGCTGGAATAACCAGAACACTCTGGCTTTTATAGCTTTTCGCCACTTGGGTGGCACGCTGCAAAGCAACATTTAGATGGGGGGCGCCATCCTCCAGCAGAGTGCGCGCTTTGTGATCGCGGGCAAGAGCCAGCGCTTCCGGGTCTCGGCTCACAACCAGCACATTCACCACCTCCGACATACTCTTGAGCGTGTCAATCGTATGACTCAGAAGCCGTCGGTTCAATGCCGCGCGATCATCCTCAGATAACACGCCGGCCAGGCGCGATTTCCCGCGGCGCAGTGGTTTTACTGGAACGATTGCCCACAAGGTCATTTGATTTTCCTAGAGATACGATTTCACGGGAGTTTCGACAATAACACGCTGAACAAATTCGATAATTTCCCCTGCCAGCCGCTGGCGATCTTTAGGACCATTCATCAATGTGTCCGTCATGTGGCTCATTATACCCAGAGCTTCAATGGCCTTTGTTTGCTCCGCGTCGGCCCGGTCAAAGACATACGCCGAGAGCAGCCTCCCATAATGGGCAGCAACCGCCTCCGCGCTGGGCTTGATCCCAAGCTCCACAAACATCTTAGCGGCTGGCCCCTTCACAGTTTGCCCCCTAATGATGGGGGAAACCGCCAATGTTGGTTTGGTTTGAATGGCCTCGCGAATGCCCGGCACAGCCAGTACTGGGTCAATGCTGACCCAGGGGTTGGAGGGGCAAATGACCACCACATCAGCAGCTTCGATCGCTTCCAAAACGCCGGGCGCCGGCGCCGCAATCTGGACGCCCTCGAACCGGAAGCCGCGCACCACCGGTTCGCAACGGCGAGCAACAAAATATTCCTGGAAGGCCAGCTCGCCTTCGTACGTATCCACAATGGTGGCAACCGGATGATTGCTCATCGGGAGTACCTGGGCGTTTACCTTCCAAATTGCGCAAAATTGAGCGGTAATCTCAGAAAGGCTTTGCCCATCGTGTAAACGGCGGGTGCGTTCAAGGTGCATGCCCAAATCGCGATCCCCAAGCCGGAACCAATCCGGGCCCCCAAGCGACGAAATGTTGTCAAGTGCATTCCAAGTCTCCTCGTCCCGCCCCCATCCCGTTTCGGGATTGGCGATCCCGGCCAGCGTGTAACAAACGGTATCGAGGTCGGGGCTGATGTGCAGGCCCAGGTGTTCAAAATCATCCGCAGTGTTCACAATCACGGTGAGCGCATTCGCGGGCAAAACCCGGTAAAGGCCCTCAGCCAATTTGGCACCCCCCACCCCGCCCGCGATTGCCACAATCTTAAGCGTCATAAGCGCAGCAGCACATCAGAGAGCGGTTTCCGCGGCCGAGCTGCTTTTTCCTGGGCTGGATAGCCAAGCAAAATCAAACCTTGTGCTTCCCAGGCTTCGGGCAACTCCAGCGCCTCACGCACTGAGGATTGGGCAAACAAGGGAGAACAAACCCAGACGGCTCCCAGGCCCTCGGCGTGGGCGGCCAGCAATAGTTGCCCCCCCGCCAGCGCAACGCTTTGCATCCCCATAAGCTGTTCGCCGCGAGAGCGAGCAGGGTCCTTGTACATATCCAGGACGCTCGTATCCATGCACAACAAAATCGCCTCGGGCGCTTCCAGGATGCGATTGCGCGAGCGCATCACTTGAGCCTTCGCTTCGGCATGGGATTTACCCTCTGCAACAAGCGCCTCCATGAATTCAGAACCCATTCCATCTGCCAGGGCCATTCGGCTCTTTTCTTTGACTAACTGAATAAAGCGCCACACTTGGCGGTTGTGTGCATTAGGCGCCCAGGTGGCGGTTTCAACCACACGTTGCAGGATGTCTTCTGGAACGTCGCGACCATCGAAACGGCGCACGGATCGCCGAGACCGCAGAAATGCCTGTGTAATTTGGATCGATCCTTTCATTACCTAAGAGGCGAAGACGTGCTTTATTAGAATCGCATATTTCACGCGTACCTGTCCCTCGGGAATTGAGAAGTCCCGCCCGTTATATTTATGCGAAAGTTGGTGAATATGGTCTTCGGCGCCATCCGTTGTGATGTCGGAAACGACCCCGCGGATCTGCAGATAACGGTTAGGGTGCTTCAGATCCATAATGGCAACAGCAACATTTGGGTCTTTTCTTAAGTTCCGATCTTTAACCCGCCCAACAGAAGAATTTATCAAAAGAGTATCGCCCGCCATGTTAAACCACACTGGCGTGACTTGGGGAGTGTGATCTAGCATTAAGGTGGCCAAAAAGGCGAAAGCTTTGCTCTCGTCGTCTAGGAGATCCCGGTGCGACGAGGGGATTTTTTCAGTCATAAAATGCCTTTCTTGAGGTAGATTGATTATTGTAACGAAAGGGAAACTCTAACGAAACGCATCTTGGTCTTTTGGTCGGAGTAACTCGCCCAAACTGCTTTCCCGGAGGCTATAGGGAAATCCCCGCACGTGCACCGCGGGACAGTTTTCGTCGGCTTGCCCCATCAACAACGAGGCCGCCGCAGCCAATTCATCTGCCACAGCGACTTGCGTGATGCGAAGTTCATTACCAAAGAGATCCGGCCTACCGCGCAAATCCTGCAAGCCAGGGAGCCCCGATAAACCAATCGTCACGCCCAATGTCCCCTGCCGCCAGGCGCGTCCATGCGAATCAATGATGAGCACGCCCAATCTCACCCCGCTGGCTCCTTCAAGCCCTTGGCGGATTTGGGCTGCCGAGAGATCTGGATCCTTGGGCAGCAACAGCACTCGCTTTTCGCTGGCTTCCACATTTGAATGATCAATGCCGGCATTCGCGCTGATAAATCCAAGCCGGTGTTCCACAATCAGCAAGCCCGGCAAAGCCCGCACCACCTCCCGACTTTCATCCAGGATGAGTTGCACGAGCCGAGCATCTTTTTCGGTAAGAGCAGCGATCTCGCTAGCCCTTGGGGTTGGCTTTACTTCATCTAAATTTGCGTAGCGGTTTTCGGCTTTCGAAACGATCTTCTGTGCCAAAACCAGGATGTCCCCATCCCGCAACGCAATGGATTCTTGTTCAAGCGCCTGTTGGATGAGTTCAGCAAGTTGATCGCCAGGTTGAACCAGCGGTATGCCTTGCAACGGGGAAAGCCTAAGCGGATTCACTCAGTCTGGTGGCTGGATATGCCCGCCACCTTTATCGTTGCCCCATGCACCTTGTAATGCCGATTCATGCTCACCAGAAGCGAGGTCAGGCCCTCAACAACAATGGCCTTGTCCAGATCCCCCGCATAGAAGGCCCGCATCCCGGCATCTGTGGCTAGTCCCATCGCCTCTTCGGCCGCGCCAACATCATCGGCGCAAACCAGAACATCGCTGTCCAGAGGATGTCTGAAATTCTTCCGTACCGCGGATGCTGGCACATTCTGAAATGCGGTCACCACGCGCACCTCATCGCCAAGCATAGTTTGGGCAATCCGGCCGGCCGAAGGCGGCGCGGGTGGGGTGATCTTAGGGAATTCCATCCGCGCGGTTGCATCAATAAGCAATTTCCCTTTCAACTCATCTTTGAGATCGCTCAATGCCGCTTCATGAACCCCCTGTACAACGGTAAGCACGCAAATTTCGGCCGCCTGAATCGCGGCCACATTCTCCATGCCCACAATTAACTCGTTACCTAATTCGGCATTTAATTCCACGGCAGTTGCCTGAGCTTTATCAGCGGCGCGCGACCCGATAATCACCGGGTAACCGGCATGCGCCCACCGCAGAGCCAGCCCGGGTCCGAGATTTCCAGTCCCGCCAATCAGCGCAACAACCGGACGCTTGCCTTCTTCTCTGGGCAAAATATCTCCTTTTTGTGTCATTTAATCGAAACCAAATCCTCGTAGCGTTGCCAAACTTCGGGAGCAAGTTCACGGGCCTCAGCCGCAATATCGCCCTCGTCCAGAAACAGCAGTTCCCGGTCTTGCATTAACACCTTACCCGCAACCATCGTCATGGTTACCAGTCGCTCTTGAAAACCAAACAAAATGTGCCAAGGGAGATTATCGGCGGAAATTGGCGTGTATGCCTGGTAGTCCACGAGGATCAGGTCGGCGGTTGCGCCACGGCGTATTTCGCCGATGGGTGTATCCGGGAAGAAGAGCTGGGCTAGCGCAGCATTGTTTTGGGCGCCCATCCGGGCAACATCCGCTCCGTTCATGCGCCGTGGGTCTCGATGCCAGAGCTTGTGCATGAGGTAAGCAGTTTTCCATTCAGTCCACATGTCCTGCGTAAAGCCATCGTTGCCCAGGCAGACTTTTACCCCGGCCTTCAAAAGCGCCTCCACATCCGCCGCACCTACCCCATTGTTCATATTGGAACGCGGTTGGTGCGTGATCCATGTTTTTGTCTCGGCTAGCATGGCAATCTCATCCTCCTGCACATGGACAGCGTGCGCCGCAATGGTTTGGGGCCCGAGAATGCCGTGCTTTTGGAGACGCGGCACAACCCGCAGGCCGCTTTTCGCCAGGCTATCTTGCTGATCAGCTTCGTGCTCGGCCACATGGATATGGAAGCCAACATCTTCAGGGACCACCGCTCGGCACGCTTCAAGGGTTTCGTCGGATAGCGTTAGGCTGGCATGCAAACCAAAGCTGGCTGCTACGCGTCCTCCCGCGATATCTTGACTCGCACATTGGGCAAGAAATCGTTTGTTTTCCTCAATTCCAGCTTGCGCCGTTTCGGGCCCATCCCGGTCGCTAACCTCGTAACAAAGCACCGCCCGCAGCCCCGCATCATCCACACACTCGGCAATCCAATCCAGCGAGCCTTCAATGGCATTTGGCGAGGCGTGGTGGTCAATCAGTGTCGTGGTGCCCGATTTAATTGCATCCACGAGGTGGATCAGAGCTGAACTGCGGATACTCTTCTCGTCCAGAGCTTTATCCAGCGGCCACCACAGCTTTTGCAATATTTCGGGAAAATCCTTTGGCGGCTCACCTGGAATGGCGAGCCCACGCGCATACGCTCCATAAAAGTGTGTGTGGGCACAGATATTTCCCGGCATCAGAAATTGGCCTTTGGCGTCTAAAATTTCCGAGTCTGGGTGGGCCGCCAAAAGCTGAGCCGAAGGACCCAGATCTGAGACCAATCCGTCCTCAACCAGCACGGCGTAATCATCGAGAACTTGATTTGATTCGCCCCAGGTAATTATCGTAGCGTTATGAATCAGCATATGTCCACACAATGAGAGAGTAGTCAGGGATTTTAACATGCTGCCGCTATCAATTTCAAAAGTTATAATCGAGCAATGTGCAAAAGACGATCAAAGGCATTGTATTTTGTGGCCCTGATTTTTGCCTCAACGTCCTTGAGCAGCTGCGGGGGATTAGGGCAAAGCCCCGCAACTCCTACGGCAACAAACACAGCAACTTCCACGCTCACCCCAACTTCGACGTCCAGCCCAACGCCAAGCGTCACTGCGACAAATGTCCCCACCGAGACATCCACATACACGCCAACTGCCCCCCCAAACCTGGGCTCTTCAGATGTCTACATTAACATTTACCTAATCGCCGCCGACGCCGACGGGCCAATTGGGTGTGGCGAAAATCTGGTTTCCTTGAGCACAGGTATTCGCCCCAGCGGCGATCCCGCTTTGGATACCCGCGTGGCGCTTGAGCGTTTGTTTGGCCTGGGGGTGCAATACCAATACGGAGCCTACAATCCGCTCTATGGCTCAAGCATTATCATTACTAGCTCCATGTACGAAGAAGCTTTTGGCGAGATCGTGGTGCGCACCACGGGCAACATCAACCGCGGCGAAAATAGTTGCGACCGCAACAGCATTCGCCTTGCCGTGAACACGACCTCCCGCAAGGCCGCTGGCCAGAGCGTTGAAATTCGCTATAACGACCACGCATTCAACGATGTCGTTTCAACTGATAGGTAAGGCCAGCGCTTATTAACTCTCGAATAGTCATTGAAGAATTTAATAGCCAGTCTTTGCTCGGTAATCCGCTCGGCGACCCAACCCTTCGCCGTGTTCCAATCTATCTGCCTCCGGATTACGATGAAAGCAAGCGTTATCCAACAGTCTACTTGCTTGCGCCTTTCGGCAGCCGCGGCTTAAAGATGTTGGCGGATGAACTCTGGGAAGACAATATTCAGGAGCGCTTGGATCGCCTGATCCTCTCCAACAGCATGCGCCCCATGATTGCAGTCATGCCGGATGCCAGTACGCGCTACGGCGGTTCCGAATACGTGAACTCGAGCGCTACTGGCAACTATGAGGATCACGTCTTGGAGCTGGTTGAATTTATTGACCAGCGCTATCCCACGTTGGCAGATGCCGACCATCGCGCGGTGGCCGGGCACTCATCAGGCGGCTTTGCTGCCACCAGATTCGGCATGCGCCACCCAAACTTATTTGGTCTGATCGCCGACCACAGTGGGGATAAATATTTTGAGTTGACCTACAAGACGAGTTTTCCGCATCTCCTGAGTTACTTCGTTCGCCACGGGGAAGAAGGTTTCGCCCGCTTGCTCAAAGACCCAGGCGCTGAATTGCAAAAAGGCGCGCCTTTTCAGGCCTTGTCCGTTGCCGCTGTTGCCGCCTGCTTCTCTCCGAATCCCAAGGCGCCTCACGGCTTTGATCTCCCCTTTGACCTGCATACCGGCGAATTAATCCCTGAAGTCTGGGAACGCTGGTTGGCCTTCGACCCGGTCGAGATCGTGGAGAATTACAGCAAGGAACTGCGCTCCTTACGGCTGCTCTTTTTTGATTGCGGCTTGTTCGACGAGTATAATTTGCTCTACGGCGCGCGTATTTTTGATAATCGCCTAAAGGCACTCGATATCCCCCACACGTACGAAGAATTTGAAGGTGGGCATCGCCATATTCGTTACCGCTTCGATACCTCATTAAAGGCCATCTCCCAGGCTATGCCCCAAACTGAAAGGACATCATGACCAATTCACTTGCCAATGCCATTCACTTTGCACATGAGAACCGTGCTCGCTTTCTAGACGAATTGGGCGAGCTAATCGCCATTCCATCCATTTCCGCCGATTCCACGCACACCCCTGATATTAAGCGGGCGGCCGAGTGGTTGGCGAACAAACTCAAATCTCTGGGCTTTGAAAAGATACAAATCATGGATACGGGCGGGCATCCGGTTGTTTTTGGTGAGAATATGCAAGCCGGTAAGGATGCGCCCACCATGATCGTGTATGGCCATTATGATGTGCAGCCCGCAGATCCCCTCGATCTTTGGGACAGCCCGCCGTTTGCAGCCACGATCAAAGACGATTTACTTTTCGCCCGTGGAGCAACCGATATGAAAGGGCAAGTGCTGGCGAGTTTTGCAGCCGTTGAAGCCGCCCTACAAACTGGGGCTATGCCAGTTAACGTCAAATATTTGCTAGAGGGCGAAGAGGAAACCGGCTCGCCAACGCTGGGCACCTTCATCGAAGCCAACAAAGAACTTTTTGCCGCCGATTTTGCCCTCAACCCGGATGCAGGCATGCTCAGCCCCAGCCAGCCCTCAATCACCTATGCGTTGCGTGGCCTGGCCTATTTCGAGGTAAATCTCACAGGACCCAGCCATGATCTGCATTCCGGTCAATTTGGCGGGACGGTTCGCAACCCGGCCAATGAGCTTGCCAGCCTAATTGGCGGCATGCACGATGATAAAGGCCGCATCACGCTTCCAGGATTCTATGACAAGGTTCGCGAATTGGATGCCCAGGAACGGGAGGAAATGGCAAAACTTCCTGAGGGAGATGGATTCTATAAAGCCCATACGGGTGTGTCCGTTTTGTGGGGAGAAGAGGGGTATAGCGCAGTAGAGCGCGCCTCCGGGCGACCAACTCTGGATGTAAACGGGATGCTTTCCGGTTACATCGGCGAAGGCGCCAAGACTGTGTTGCCCGCCAAGGCGATGGCAAAAATCTCATGCCGGCTGGTCGCAGACCAACATCCGAAAGAAGTGGAAGCTCAACTTAATGAGTACATTGCTGCCAGAATCCATCCCAGTATGGATTGGAGCGTAAAAATGCTTTCAAGTGATGTGGCCTCTATATCTGCGCGCGAATCAAAAGAAATCCAGGCGATGAGCGCTGCTCTGCAAGAGGTCTTCGACGCGCCGGTCCTGTTCAAGCGAGAAGGCGGCACGATCCCGGTGGTGGGCTATATGCAAGACAAGCTGGGCGTTGAATCCGTACTCACTGGATTTGGCCTTCCTGAAGACCGTATGCACTCGCCCAATGAACGGTTGCATCTGCCAACCTGGGAAAAGGGAATAGACGCCATGATCCATTTCATCTTCAACCTGGGAAAGTAAGGATGGCTGATCAAGCACCACCGCTCTACGGGGGACAGGCAGTCATTGAGGGGGTCATGATGCGCGGCAGCAAAGCCATGTCTGTGGCCATGCGCGCGCCCGATGGAAAGATCGTCTTGCACAACGAATCCCTGGGCCCCATCTATCAAAGCCGCGCCGCAAAAATCCCTTTCTTGCGCGGTCTCGTTCTGCTCTGGGATGCCCTTGTCCTTGGCACAAGAGTATTGGCGCTATCTGCCAATGTGCAGGCCGAAGAGGAGGATGAGCGCATTGAAGGCGGTGCACTGACCCTGACCATCCTTGGTTCCCTGGCCATTGCCGTGATTCTCTTTTTTCTCACTCCTGCCGGAATTAGCCTCCTCGCCGAACAGTATCTACACCTGCCCGCAAACTGGGGAAACATCGTTGAAGGCGTGGTTCGCCTGGGTATCCTGATCGGTTATTTGCTGTTGATCGGCAGGATGGACGACATACGACGCGTGTTTGGCTATCACGGCGCGGAACATAAGACAATTAACGCCTACGAAGCAGGTGCGACTCTTACGCCCGAAACCGTGGACCAGTTCCCTCTGGAACATCCCCGCTGTGGCACCGCCTTCCTGTTGACCGTTGTCGTCTTTTCAATACTTCTATTTTCTCTCTTGGGCCCCATGCCCCTGCTGCCCAGATTGGGCCTGCGCGTGCTGCTCATTCCCGCGTTGGCAAGCCTCGCCTACGAATATTTGCGCTGGACGGCAAGAAACATCGCCTCGCCGATCGTCAGATTACTGGTCGCGCCCAATTTGGCATTGCAGCGGCTGACCACCCGCCCCCCAGATAAGGCAATGCTGGAAGTCGCTATTGCAGCCTTTGAAGATGTGCGCGCCAAAGAGCTCTTGCTGCGCGAAGCCGCTTCTTAATCTATATTCATGCTCACGGCTGAATGGGGGGATAAAATCGCCACGCTTTACAAAACAAAACTATGAAGATTTCAAAACTGACTTCGATACAGGCTCGGATGAGCCGTCCTCTAATCACCCTGGTGGTCTTTGTCCTGGGCGTCGGGTTGGCCTGCGAAGTCGGAGGGCTGCTGCCCCTCGGCAGGGGGTTGGGCCAGCCGGAGCCAACTACACAATCCTTGTTCCAGGGGATCAAATACGAACGTATTGTGCAGCAAGATCCACGTCCAATGGTCATTCACATCGTAACCATTGACCTAAAAGCCAACGGCATCAAAACGATGGTAACCCCCGGTGATCCGGACGCCGAACGCCCGCTGGAGGCCCGGACAACCTCTGAATTCCTGCGTGATTTTGACCTGCAGTTGGCGATTAACGGGGACGCCTTTACACCCTGGAATGATCTCGGACCCTTGGGTTTTTATCCGCGTGAAGGGGAACGCGTGGTCCCCAATGGCTTCGCCGCCTCGCGGGGCACCATCTACTCTCAGGACTCAGACGAGCAACCTACGCTCTACATTTACCAAAACAACAAAGCCAGTTTGAACAACCTCGTCGGCAAGATCTACAATGCCGTTTCCGGCTACCAATTGGTGGTCTGGGGCGGAAACGCGCTGGACGATTTAGATAATCACGATGCTGAGCCCCGTACGGCGATTGGATTAGACCGCCCTGGCCGGCGGCTGGTAATCGTAGTTGTCGATGGACGCCAACCGGGCTACAGCGAAGGTGCCACGCTAGCAGACTTGTCCCAGATTTTTTTGGATAACCGCGTGTTCCGCGGCATGAATATGGATGGCGGGGGCTCGTCTACGCTGGTTATTGAGCGCAATGGTGAGCCCTTCGTGTTGAACTCGCCGGTGCATCAGGGCATCTCGGGCAACGAGCGGCCGGTGGGCAATCATCTTGGATTTTCCGCGAACAATTAATCAAGCAGCCTCTTCGCTGACGGTTCGGTAAACAACTAGCGCGCCGAGCAACGCGAACAGGCCTCCCAAGAAAAACGGCAATTCAAAAGAATATACCGCCAGGGATCCTGCTATCAACGGGCCGAGTGAAGTTCCGGCGAAAAACCCGGTAGTCACCACAGCCATTTGGCGCGCTTCGCCCCCCACTGGTGATAAATCGCCAACCAGTGCCAGCGTGGGGGCGGCGATTGCTGCCGAGGCAATCCCTTGAACGAAGCGAACTCCGGTTAAAGCTAACGTGGACCCTACCAGTCCCAGCGCCATAGTTGCCGGCGCCATCAGGATCAATCCGGCCAGAATCACGGGCTTACGGCCGATTCGGTCTGACAGGCGACCAAGGGGAAATTGAACAAGCATGCGCCCAATGGTCAGCGCGCTAAAAGCCAAACCAAAGCCCACCGCTGTTTGATCAAGACGGACATTGAATTCGTTTTCGAGCGCCGCCATCATCGAATACGCCAGAGCCATACTTGTTGTAGCTGCGCCAAGACCCAGTATTTTGTTTGACCAAATCTCCCGTTCAAAGATTCGAAATCGCTCCGTTTTCAAACTTTTTGCTCGCACTGGCAAATTACTTTCATCAACCCACAAATACACCAAGCCGGCACTCAGCAGTACCATACCCGTCCCAACCAGAAACACGGTGCCAAAGCCAAATTTTTCATAGAGCAAACCGGAAAGCAACGGTCCAATGGAAAAACCGACCAGGCGCATCGTGCTGTATAGGCCCATCGAACCACCCCGCGTAGCACGGACAGTTGCCGATGTCATCAGCGCCAAAGTGGCTGGGACGGCCAAAGCAACGCCAACGCCCTGCAAGGCACGGATAAGCACCAACTGGCTGAAGCGCGTTGCCAAAGTAAAGGAACAGGTGGCGCCAGCCATCAGGATCAAACCGGACAGAATGATTTGCTTACGGTTTCCAAAACGGTCAGTAAGCGCGCCCATAAGCGGCTGACCTACAATATTGATGATGCCATAAATTGAAATCAGGATGCCGATCAACAAGGTGGGTGGAAGTTTTTCGGCTATTGTCGGCATCTGGGCAACATAGAGCGGCAGCACAATGATCATCATGCTGTTGCCCAGCGCGTCCGTCATTCGAGCCAGGGAGAGCGCTAATACAACCCGATTGACCCCTAAACGTTGAGAGAGTTGCATTGAGTCCCTACTTGATTGCTAGCCAGCGGGCGCCAAAGGGAGCCAGGCGGATTTCGGTAAATCCATTTTCAGTGAATAACGTATCCCCCGAGAGTAAATCGGAAAAATCGGTTTGTGCGTCAAGACTCATATCCGCGAGAGAGACCCTAAAGCGCTGGTTGGATGGGCTGTAATTAAGCGCAACCCACACCTTTTTATCGTTGTGGCTGCGTTCAAACAGCATTGTTTTGTTTTCTATATCCAGGTGCAGCCGTTTAAAAGCGCCGCGGCGAAGAGGAGCCGAAGCTTTGCGTATGGACGTCAAACGCTTGATCCAGTCATGCAACTCCATATTCCACTGTGATTCGTCCCAGGGAAAGGCAGCGCGAGAGGCCGGATCCAGTCCACCGCGCAATCCGATCTCGTCTCCATAATAAATGGCCGGTGCGCCTGGATGGGCAAATAAAGCCGAATAGGCGAGCTTTGCGCGCGCCAGGCTGCCGCGCAGCTTGGTCATGACGCGTTTTGTGTCATGGGAGCCCAGCGGGTTATACATGGCCGACCATTGGGCAGGCGTGTAAACCGACAAAAGTTCGTCCTGAACATGTGCCAATAAGTCAAATCCGGCCTTGTGGCTCAGGGGGTCTAAGATGGCATCGCGAAGCGGATAATTCATAAGACCGTCGAAGTGGTCGTCATTTACCCAGTGTGTGTCGGTCTCCCAAATTTCACCCACCAGATAAGCATCCGGATTAACCGATTTGACGACGTTGCGATATTCGGCCCAAAATTCATCGTCGTCTATTTCGTTGGGTACGTCCAAGCGCCACCCATCAATACCTACTTCAAGCCAGTAGCGAGTCATACCGAAGAGATAATCCCGCACCGCCGGGTTGTCCGTATTGAATTTGGGCAATTCTTTGATATCCCACCAGGCTTTAAAATTAATCGCATTTCCACGGGAGTACGCGTCTAGAGGGAAACGGCGAATATGAAACCAATCTTTATAAGGTGAGTTTTTTTTATTCTCAAGCACATTGTTGAATGCAAAAAACCCGCGGCCACAATGATTGAGCACGCCATCCAAAATAATGCGAATGCCTTTGCGATTAGCCTCGCGAATCAACTCGTGAAAGTCTTCGAGATCTCCGAGAAAGGGATCAACCTTAAAGTAGTCAATTATGTGATAGCGATGATTGGCGCTTGAATGAAAGATGGGGTTAAGGTAAATCGCATTGATCCCCAAATCAACGAGATAATCTAAATGCTTCGTAATGCCGGTCAAATCGCCGCCCTGGTAATGCCAACGAGTTGGCGACGCTCCCCAAGCCTGAACATTTACCGGATCATTGCCGGGATTGCCATTGGCAAAACGATCAGGGAATATCTGGTAGAAAGTAGCATCCTGCACCCAGTCTGGGATTTGCATGCGAGTGTTCCATAGTCAAAATTGAGGTAGCGAAAAGCAAGGCGCTATAATAGCACAGCCCCAATTCCAATTGACCTTTACCGAATGAACACGAAAAATCTACCACGCGGACAATGGCGCATACTGCACACGCCGCCTTCAAGTGGGGCCTGGAATATGGCTGTGGATGAGGCCATCCTGGGAGCCGTACAAACCGGGGAATCGCTGCCCACGTTAAGACTGTATTCCTGGATGCCTGCATGCCTCTCGCTTGGCTATGCGCAGTCTGTTTCGGATGTGGATGAGGCCGCCCTTCGCTCGCGCGGCTGGGACATGGTGCGCAGGCCCACAGGGGGAAGAGCCATCTTGCACACCGACGAACTCACCTACTCCGTCACCGCTCCGGATGATGAACCCCGATTGGCCGGTGGTGTGCTGGAGAGTTACCGGCGCTTATCGCAAGCCCTTCTTAAATCACTTGATAAATTGAATGTGCCTGCTACTGGAGAAGAAAAGAAGAGCCCGCGCAGCGCGGTCAGCGATGCCAATCCAGTTTGCTTCGAGGTGCCCTCCGATTACGAGATCACCGCGTTGGGTAAGAAATTGGTGGGCAGCGCGCAGGCGCGCCGAAGAAAAACGGTTCTGCAGCACGGCAGTCTGCCGCTAACTGGAGATATTGCGCGAATAACCGAGGTCTTGGTGTATCCAAATGACGCCGCGCGCCAAGAGTCAGCCGAGCGAGTGCAGCAGCGGGCCATTACAGTGGAGGGGGCGCTTGGATTGGAAGTAAGTTGGCAGGAAGCGGCCGAAGCATTTCAAATGGGCTTTGCCGAATCCCTAACAATTGATTTCGTGCCGGGAGAACTGGCTACTGCCGAGAAATCAGCCACCGAAAAGTGGTTGGCTGAAAAGTACGCGAACGACCGGTGGACGCGGCGAGTTTAATCCGTCGCCGAATCAACAAAGATTACTTCTGGGAAGCCTAAATCCAGCAGTAAACGATAAAGAAAATTCTCGGCGTTGACCTGAGCCTGCGCCAAAATGTTGTCCTCCAGTGCGGAGGCGAGGATCTCCTGTTCGGCAGCCTGTCGCGCTTCAGTCTCCAATTGCTGATTGCCCCGGGTAAGTGCGCCAACCTCTCGGTCGTAAATATAGGATTGCTCATTGTTCAGCGTGACTACAAAAACTTCTGATTCGGGAAGCGTGACGAAGAGCACTCCATCCTGAACCAACAAATCTTCGGGGCCGATTTTTTCAAGATCGATCCCGGCAATCACTGAGCCGTGAGCAATAAACAGGAGGCGGTCACCAAAGAGGAAGCCAAATGGCCCCTGGCCACTTTCCGCCACAATAACTTTTTCAACGGAATACTGGATGGTTTCCAACCTCGCCAGGCTGCGAACCTCACGCACAATTGTGACTGGATCAGGCAGGATTGTCGGCATAGGATGGAGCACATTGGCAACTTCGGTTGCGACTGAACTGGCCAGATCGCGGGCGGGCGCTAATCCCGCTTCAGCCGTATCCCACACAACAGCCACCAGGCGATAGGCGCCGAAGGCCAGCACACCCACCATCAGAACTGCGGCAGTCCCAGCGATGAGAAAGATACGATTCTTAGTCATGAGAAGATTATACTTAGCGGGTATGTGTTGCGGGTTAAGCCGCGGATTTCCGTAGATGAAAATTGGACTGCTCACTTTATCTGTGCGATTTGAAGGCAGCAATTCCCTCAAAGCAAAACGCGGCCGTATCAAACCATTTATCACACGGCTGAAAAAAGAATTCAACGTTTCGGTTGCAGAAGTGGCTCAACAGGATATGTGGCAGGCGGCGACAATTGCTTGTGCGCTAGTAAGTAATGATTCTGATCATGCGCAGCGATCATTGCAGACCATTGTGGAATGGATAGAACGCAGTTGGCCAGATGCGAATTTGATCGACGAGCAAATTGAAATAATTTCCTGAAGGAGCGGAAATGGACTTAGGACTCAAAGCGTTACGGGGTTTGGTCACCGGCGGGAGCAGCGGGCTTGGCAAGGCGACAGCGATGCTGTTAGCGCACGAAGGCGCCCGCGTAGCGATCAACAGTCGAGATGAGAGCCGGCTAGGCGAAGCGGCTCAGGAGATCAAGGCTGCCAGCGGCGGGAATGTATTCACAGCTGTGGGGGATGTTAGCGACCCAGCCACGCCAGAGAAGATCGTGAACGAGGCAGCTACGGCGATGGGCGGATTGGATATTCTGGTGACCA
>QWJF01000025.1 GCA_009391835.1 Chloroflexota bacterium
GGTCCCGTAGCTCAATTGGCAGAGCAGTTGACTCTTAATCAATTGGTTGAAGGTTCGAGTCCTTCCGGGATCACAAAAGCCGCCATTTGGCGGCTTTTCTTGTTCCACGTCCTCCATTTGGACAAACCGTGCCGCTTTTCCCCTATCCCTCTACCAGTTCCGTCCCAAGCGCCTTGGGTGGCGAAACTTTAAGCAACCGCCGCAATGGTCTTTGCATCGGGCGGGGACTCAACGCAATCAGGCGATCCGTAATATCGCTGCTCACCACCAGCAGCACCAGGATCATCAGCAACCAGGGAAGCGCATTGAACGCCACCACCGATACCTCCGGGAAGGTGCGCTGGAGCACAGTCGCCAGAGCTTTTGTGGCGCCAAATAGGATTGCTCCCAACGCTCCGCGGATCGGCGACCATCCGCCAAAGATGACGATGGCCAGCGCAATCCAGCCCAGGCCGCGCGTGTGTCCTTCGCTCCAGCCGATCTTTACGCCCAGCGAGTAAGCCGCGCCTGCCACGCCCACGAGCCCGCCGCCAATTAACGTATAGAGATAGCGCACGCGGTTCACGTCCACGCCGCGCGCAAAGGCGGCTTCGGGTCGTTCACCCACGCTGCGCAGCCTCAAGCCGGGCCTGCTTTTGAACAGCCACCACCAGGTTGCAAAAGTGAGCAGAATGGCGAAGTAAACGATCAGGTTTTGCTGAAACAAAATGGGCCCCAGGATAGGGATATCTGCCAACCCCGGTATCGCTAATTTTTGAACTGTTGGCCCCGGGAGCCGCGTGAAGTTTTGCCCAAGGAACGCGCTTAGGTCGTCGCCTAGCAGCGTGAGGACAAAACCAACCGCCACCTGGCTCTGGCGCAGTCGGATGCTGGCCAGGGCCACAATCAACGCAAAGAAAGCGCCGACCGCGGCGGCCATCAGGAAGCCAAACGCCAGGTTGCCGGTCTTATAGGCCGCGATAAAGCCCGTCATCGCTGAAAGCAGCATGCTTCCATCCAGGGAAAGATTAACCACGCCCACGCGCTCAGTGAGCGTCTCCCCACACACCGCAATGATGAGTGGCGAGGCCTGCAAAAGAATCGAAGCTATGATGCCAATCAGCTCGTCACTCATCGTCATCTTCCTCACTCAACGTGTTGAAGCCCAGGCGTTTTGCGTCCCCGAACAACAGCATGAACAGTACCGTGATGCCGGTCAAAATACCGCCCAGGGAGGAGTGCAGTTGCGTGCGCAATTGCAAGGTAATGCTGCCGTTAAGCACGACAGAAAAGAAAAGCGCGATCAAAGGGACCCAGAGGAGCCGGAATTGGGCCAGCATCACCACCAACAGAGAGAGATAGCCGATGCCTCCTGAGATGCTTTGGCGCAAGCTATCGAACCAACTCAATACCCGCACGCCGCCGCCCAGGCCCGCCAGTGCTCCGCAAAACATCATGGCGATCACAGCCTCTCGGTTGCTGGAAACGCCAAGCAGGAAGGCCGAGCGCGCATTTTGGCCCAGCGCCTTCAACTTTAATCCCCAGAACGTGTTGCGCAGCGCCAGGACCACCAGTCCATAAGCCACGACCAGCAAAACAAGCGAAAGCGGGCTGAAGCGCGAATCGGCAAAACGCGGCAGCAACACCCCATCCTGGAAGGGCTGCGTGCCCCGAAACGTGCCGCCTTCGGGCGGCTGCCAGGGTCCGGAAATCAAAAAGTTGGTCAGAATAATGGCCAAATTGTTCAGCGCCAGCCCGCCAAAGATCTCGTGCACACCTCCGCGGGTTTTTAGAAGCCCGGTCAACGCAGCCCACAGCGCCCCCGCTATCATGGACGCCAATATCGCAAGCGGGATGAGCAAATAACTGGGGGCATCCACATTCAGCGCCACCCAGGAAGCGCCGATCGATCCTAGAATTATCTGCCCCTCAATACCAATATTCCAAAGCCCCGCTTTAAAAGTAAGCAGCAGGCCAGCCGAGCTGAACACCAGTGGAATCCAAAAGGCGATTACGCTGAGCAACTTTGCCTGCGTGCCGAAGGCGCCCTCCCACATGGCGGCATATGATTCAAGTGGCGAAGCTCCAAATAGCAATAAGAGCACAGAAGTAAAAAGCAGCGCCCCGATCACGGGCATCGAGGGCCAAATGCGTTCGAGCTGCGGAGGAATTCTCATTGTTGGCCGCCAATCAGGTGGCCAAGCTCATCCACGCTGGTTTCCGCTGCGTTCACCATCCGAGACATCACGCCTCCGGAAAAAGCTGCGATCCGATCGCTGCGTTCAATGACTTCATCAAGATCGGCCGAATAGAAAATAATCGCGGTATCTTCGTCGCGGCGCTTATTCAGCAAGTCCCAGATCCAATTCGCAGAGCGGATATCCAGCCCGCGGGTGGGATGTTCCATGAGGATGAGTTTGAGGGCCGGTTTGAGCATCGCAAACAGGAAGCGTTGCTGGTTTCCCCCTGAGAGTTGTTTTGCCCGGGATGCGGGTTGCCCAACCACCTGATACTTTGCGATGCGATCCTGGGTGGCCTCCCCCGCCCTTTCCCAGTTCACTAAAAATCCAGGCTTCTCGGTTGACAAAACCATGTGCTCCACGAGCGAAAGGTCGGCGATTAAACCCTCTTCCAGGCGCCCCGACGCCACATAGGCGATTCCCGCCCTCTGACGCTGGTGGAAGGGACGCCTAGTGATATCCTCCCCACGCAAAAGGACTTCGCCCGATTTGGGCGTCAGAAGCCCGGCGAGCGCCTTGATCAGCAAATCCTGCCCGCTGCCCTCCAGCCCCGCCAGCCCCAACACCTCGCCGGCCCGCACGGAGAAATTCAGGTTTTCGGTGCGCAGACGATACGTTTCGACGTGAAGATCCCGAACGTCTAGCACCGCCTGGCCGAATTTATAAGCCGGCCGCTTGCTGCGCGGTGGCATTTTGGCGAACATCAATTTCACCAATTTATCCATCGGACAGGGGATCTCACTTTTCCCTGCAAGCTGCCCCTCTCGAAGCACAAACACGTGGTCACACAATTCCTGCACTTCGGATAATTTGTGAGAGACCAATATGACCGTTTTGTTTTCCTCGCGCGCCAATTTGCGAATAGAGTCAAATAACTGTTGCTTCTGCTCGCTGCTGATGCCGGTGGTGGGCTCGTCCAGAATCAATACGTTCGCGCCTCCAGCCAGAAGACGGATCAACTCCAGTTGTTGGCGCTCCCCGGGCGAAAGATTTGAGATGCGTTCGTCTAAGTCAACATCAAAGTTGTAACGTTTCCCCAATGCCAGCAATTCTCTGGACGCCGTCTTCTGATCAAGGAATATGCCTTCGCGTCTGCCCAGTTGGAAATTTTCAAGCACGCTGAAGGGCGGAAAATCCAACGGATCTTGATAGAGCATGCCGATCCCCGCCCTTAGGGCAGCCGCTGGGGAATCGAACTGTGTCAGCGTTTCGTTGAGTCGTATCTCGCCGCTGTCTGCGGATTGGTACCCCGCGAGGATTTTCATCAAAGTACTCTTGCCGGCGCCGTTTTGGCCCAGCAGTCCATAGACGCGCCCGGATTCCAAGGTCATGCTAATGCCATCATTGGCATGCACTGACCCGAACGATTTGCGGATGTTGTTTAGTTCTACGCGCACTGGGCCCCTTGTACTTTAGATTTGAGTCCCGGTGTCAAGCAGCCGGTAGAAAGACAGGGGAGCGGCCAATGCGCGGCCGCTCCCCATGTGAAAGTTTCAGCGCTACTCGATGTTATTCGCTGGGCCCTTCCATGCCCTCGAGCAGCTGTGGCAGGTACCAGATTTCACTGTCGCTGGCCACAGCCCCCGCGGCGATGTACTCGGAACCGTCCTGCAGGTTGATTGGCCCGCTCCAGACATTGATATCGCCAGAGGCGAGACCACTGATGAAGTCGTTCAAGTGTGCCTGTAACTCAGCAGCAAGGCCTTCCCCATTTACCCAGCCGGCAGCCGTTCGAGAGTTGTCGGTCAGGTCCTCCCAATAGGGGGGATTCCAATCCCAGGATTGTTTCCAGCTTCCATCGTTAACCGCTGCTGCAGTCTCAAGGTAGGCCGGGCCCCAATTGAAGTAGGGAACACCCAAGCAGATGAACGGGGCGGTTTCGCAAGCCCCTTCAAAGTCGTAGGGCACGGCCCAAACGACTTCATCTGCAGCCGCGCGCTGGCCGGCAACATCGATGCCTTCGGTGGTGTCAATGCCGCTCATTACCACATCCACACCCGTATCGAAGAAGTTGGTGGTGACTTCAGTGGGATCCAGGGTCACACCCGGGATGTTGAACCAGAAGCCGATCCAGGTCACGGTGAACTCAAGATCATCCGCGTTCAGCTCGCGATAATTTTCATAGCAGTAGCGTGCTCCGAGGTACGCGGACGCTGTCAGGCGGCGCGTCTCAAAATTGATCAGTGGCCCGAGATAACCGATATGGCCCGTTTGTGTGGCGAGCGCAGCTGCGCAGCCTGCGACGGCCTTCATATCTTCCATGCGTCCCATGATGTTTCCAAGATTGGCTGGCGCTTCTCCGGTGAGGGCGTCATCACCCGAAACGTTGATAAAGGTGATACCCGGATATTTTTCGGCCACGCCCAGCGTATCTTCTTCGAATTCATCCGAAGTCGTGAAGATCAGCTTGGCTCCATCCGCAACCATATCGTCAACCACGCCTTCAAGCGTGGCTTCTGGCTTATCGGCCGGATTGAGTAATTCGAACAGGATCATCTCTGCCCCGGGCATATTTTCTTCCACGTAAAGGCCACCTTCGTAATGAGCCTGGCTCCAGCCGCGATCATTACGCGGCCCAACCAGCACCAGCCCAAATTTAAAGGGCTCGGCCTCTGCTGCGGGTTCGGGGGTAGCCGCCGGGGCACAAGCCGCTAGGGTCAGCGCCAAAACCGACAATACTCCGAACAAAACCCATCCTTTCATACCTTTCATTGCGACATCCTCCAAAGGGTAGATCATTGATGCGGAAAAATTGGTGGGCTCTTCCGCAACGAGCCAAACAAACAGCCTGCTCCTTGCATTTTACTATGACTTTTGGTTTCACACGAATCAAGGCAAACCAGTCAATGTCCAGATGCCGTAAAATAGACGCATGCCTGAACCCAACCTCCATTCTTCCGCCGACCACAAGGCGATTGCTGCTGAGCGCGGCCCGGTGCGCCTCGCGATCATCACAGTCAGCGATTCTCGTACCCCCGAATCAGATACCAACCGCGACTTCCTCAGCGAGCAGATCGCCGCGCTCGGCCACGAATTGGTCGGCTACCGTCTGATCAAAGACGAACCCGATCAAGTGCTGGCTGTGCTTGACGAGTTCGCTTCTAGCGAGTCGCAACTGCTGCTTTTCAACGGCGGCACCGGTATTGCACCTCGCGATACCACCTACGACGTTCTCAGCAACGCCCTCGAAAAAACCCTGCCCGGCTTTGGCGAGCTCTTTCGCATGCTCAGCTATGAGCAGGTCGGCGCGGCTGCCATGCTCTCGCGCGCCGTTGCAGGGGTGTATCGCAGCAAAGTAATCATCTCTACCCCTGGCTCCCCAGCCGCCGTGCGCCTCGCCTGGGAAAAATTGATTGCTCCCGAAATCCAGCATTTGGCTTGGGAAGTCGCTCGTTAATTGGTATAATGCTGCCTTGTTAAGGAGTAGTTGAATGTCAAAAAAGTGTGATATCACCGGCAAAAAGCCCAGCTTCGGCAACAATGTGCCCTTTTCGCACAAGAAAACTCGCCGCCGCTGGGATCCGAACATTCAGCGCAAGCGGATTTGGATTCCGGAAATGGGCCGTTTTGTAAAGATTCGTCTTTCCACGCGTGCCTTGCGCAGCATTGATCGCGCTGGCCTGTTGCCTTATTTGCGCAAGCACAACCTTAAGCTGAAAGACGTTACTTCTTAATTCGAATGACCGATCACGTCGCATACAAAACCCAGCAGCAATCCGAGATTTTGGGTCGCCTGCGTGCCAACTCACGTGTAGACTTGGTGCGGGTGGGCGGGCCGCAGGATTGTGGCACCGCCCAAACGGTACAGGGCGTATATAGCAAGACGGATGTGCCGGTTTTACCCGTGAACGGCTGCTCCCGCCCCGGCGGTTGCATTTGTGCTTATGAGCCTGTGCTCAACGATATTTATCCCTAAATAAAAAGGAATTTCTATATGTCGGACGATTCACGCGATAATGAGCAACGAGGGCGAGGACGAGGCGGCAGCCGCTATTATCGGCGGCCGCGCGTAGACCCCTTTGAGGCGGATAAGGCGATCAAAATTGATTACAAAGACGTTGATCTACTGAAACGCTTTCTGTCCCCCGAGGGCAAAATCCGCCCCCGCCGCCAGACCGGTGTCAATGCTAGTAATCAGCGCAAGCTGGCCCGCGCGATCAAACGCGCCCGCCACATTGCCTTGTTGCCCTATACCGACGAAACGCTGGACTAAGTTACGACATACTGAGAATCAAAAAGCCCCGCAAGGGGCTTTTTTGTTGCTAATTTTGTCTTGAATGTGCTAATTATCATCACTTAAGGCTTTGAATTCTTCATCTTTTCCCCAGTTTTTTGGGTTGTTTAGAATGTAATCGTAAGTTGCTTCAAACTCAGACTGGTTTCGGATGACCCGTTCATAATAATTTCGTTGCCAGAAACGAGTGCTGGGCGTTCCGGTTACTTTGTTTAATTGAACTGTCGTATGGGTTTTATAAGCGCCAACCAAACGCCCCAACGATTTTTGTTTTGAAACATCCGATTGCGTAGGGGCGGTTTGCAAACCGCCCCTACCGACCTCTGCTAAGTGTAAAATGGCATGAACGTGATTGGGCATAACACAAAAAACCGGGATTTGTACAAGGGTAAATTTCTTCTCTAACCACCGCCACCCTTCTTCGGCAGTCTTTCCCAAAATTGATGAGACAAATTTTCCAGCAGTCACATTTCCGAGGAGACTTTCCCTCCCATCCACACACAGTGTCACAAAATAAGCGCCAGCATTGGAATAGTCATAGTCTGGCAGTCGGATTGATTTTCTATTTCGGCCCGGCGCGCTCCCCTTGTTATTTCTCACACTTCACGCATCACTCAACAACTCCGCCAAAATCGCCTTTTGGGCATGTAGCCGGTTGTGCGCTTGCGGGAACAGGGCCGATTGCGGACCATCCGCCACCTCATCCGTAATCTCATGGCCGCGGTGCGCTGGCAGGCAATGCATCACAATGGTTGTTGGCTTGGCCTTCGCCAGCAGAGCGGCATTCACCTGGTAGGGTGGAAACACCGCCTCCCGCTTCTTGGTTTCTTCTTCCTGGCCCATGCTAGTCCACGTATCCGTGTAAATCACATCGGCATCCTGTATTGCTTCAACGGGGTCCGTCAATCGCGTGATATGGCTGCCACTCTCCTTCGCAATGCTTTCACCAACCTCAATGGCTTGCTTGGACATATCGAAGCCTTGCGGATTGGCAATTGTGAAATCCCAACCCAATTTGGCGCTTATGTGCATCAGGGAGACGGCCACATTGTTCCCGTCGCCCACGTAGGTCACTTTGATCTTCTGGTCTTGCTTCATGTGCTCCTGGATCGTCAAAGCGTCCGAAAGCGCCTGGCAGGGGTGGTTGTAGTCGCTGAGCCCGTTGATCACCGGCACATCCGACCATTGCGCCAGGTCCAGCACGTGCTGGTGATCGAATACGCGCGCCATGATTCCGTCCACATAGCCTTCCAGCACCCCTGCCACGTCGGCGATTGACTCGCGCTGGCCGAGCCCGATCTCGCTGGGCCCGATGTAAATGGCGTGGCCGCCAAGGTGTTGCATGCCCATCTCGAACGACACACGCGTGCGCAGGCTGGGTTTTTGGAATACCATCGCTAGGCTTTTGCCCTTCAAAATAGGCTGATTGCCCCCACCCTGAAATTCCTTCTTAAGGGTTGCCGCCCGTTCGAGCAAGCCGCGAATTTCGTCGGGACTGTGGTCTGCAATCGCCAAAAAGTCGTTCATGCACCTCTCCAAATCAGGGAATCTTAAAGCCCGGGCAGTATATCATGCAGGCCCCGTGAGACCCTCGCGGTATAATCGTTCTGCAACACCTTACGGAGGCTCAATGGGAGAAGAGAAAATTCGCGTGCTGGTCGCCAAACCCGGCCTGGACGGCCACGACCGCGGCGCCAAAGTAATTGCGCGCGCCTTGCGCGATGACGGCATGGAAGTCATCTATACCGGCCTGCGCCAGACGCCCGAGATGATCGCCGAAGCCGCCTTGCAGGAGGATGTAGACGCCGTGGGCCTCTCTATCCTCTCCGGCGCGCACATGGCGCTTGTTCCCCGCATCCTTGAATTGATCCGTGCCAACGGCCAGGACAACGTGGCCCTCTTTGTCGGTGGGATTATCCCGGACGATGACGTCCCTAAATTGCTCGAAATGGGCGTAGCCGGCGTGCATGGGCCGGGCTCCTCCACCCTGAAAATTGCCGAAGATATTCGCCGGGTCGTTCGCCAGGCCGCATGAATTTGGGTACCCGGCGCATGGATTTGAAAGCAATTCTCTCAGGCGACCGGTTGGCCCTCTCCCGTTTACTCACCCAAATTGAAAAAGATAGTGAGCAGGGCCGCCAGGCGCTGAACGAGCTCTTTCCCCATACGGGGAAAGCTCATCTGGTGGGCGTCACCGGCGCCCCCGGCACGGGCAAATCCTCGCTTACCAACCAGCTCGCCAAACACTACCGCAACCCGCCCGATGGCCCCGCCCGCAGTGTGGCTGTCGTCGCCGTGGACCCCAGCAGCCCCTTTAGCGGCGGCGCTGTGCTGGGCGACCGCATCCGCATGCAGGATTTGGCCGGCGATCCCGGCGTGTTTATCCGCTCGATGGCCACGCGCGGCTCGTTAGGCGGCCTGGCCACAGCCACGGCTGGCCTCGTTCAAGGCCTGGACGCGGCGGGCTACGAGATTATTTTGATCGAAACCGTCGGTGCCGGCCAGGCCGAAGTGGAGGTCGCCAAATTGGCCCACACCACCATCGTGGTGGAGGCCCCCGGCCTCGGCGACGATGTTCAGGCCATCAAGGCTGGCATTCTCGAAATTGCCGATATCCTCGTGCTCAACAAAGCCGATCGTCCCGGAGTGGAAGCCGCCGAACGCGCTCTGCGCGGCATGCTCAACCTGGGCCACCCCATTGAGCGTGTGTTTAATCATCACGGTCGTCGTGCAGAGATCGAAGTCCCCCACGAGGAATCCCCTACCGATAAGCTCTGGTTGCCGCCCCTCATCCGCACCGTTTCCACGGAGGGGCAGGGCGTCCCCGAACTGGCCCAGGCCATCACAGAGCACCGCGCCTTTCTTGAAACCAGTGGGGAGTTGCAACGCCGCGAGCGAGCCCGCCTGGAGAGCGAAGTGCATGATTTGCTGCAGAAAGCCATGATGAATCGCTGGCGCCAGGACACCTCGGATGAGCGCTACCAGCGCACCCTCGAACAAATTGCGGCTCGCAAGCTCTCCCCCCGCCAGGCCGTGGCCCAACTGCTCAACGGGAGCGCCCCCCAATGATTTACGGAGAGCGCATCCGCTTCCGGCACGCGGAGCGCGAAGACTTACCCGTTTTCGTGGCCTGGCTCAACGACCCGGAACTGCGTCATGGCATTTTCATGCATCTGCCCATGTCCCTGGCGCGTGAAGAAGCCTGGTTCGAAGAAATGATCAAGCGCCCGCTGGATGAGCAAATCCTGGTCATCGAAATTAAACGCGGCAAAGACTGGAAGGCCATTGGCACCTGCAGCTATCACAAGGTAGATTGGCGTGTGCGCAGCGCCGAAGTCGGCATCATGATTGGTGAAAAGGATCAATGGGACAAAGGCTATGGCACGGAAACAATACGGCTGCTGATCAAACACGGCTTCGAGACTCTGAATTTAAACCGCATAGATTTGCAGGTCTACGACGATAACCCGCGTGCCATTCGTGCCTATGAGAAGGCCGGTTTCGTGCACGAAGGGCGCTTGCGCCAGGCTCAATACATTGATGGCCGCTACGTGGATGTCCTCAGGATGAGCGTATTGCGCTCGGAATGGGAGTTACAAAAATGAACTTTTTACCCAGCAAGCGAGAGGGAGTGTTCAATGGCTAAAGCCAAAGGCTCTGGCAACGGTCTTTATGGCAGTATTAAATTGTTTACCGGAACCGCCAACCCGGAATTGGCCCAAAAGATATCTGATTACCTCGACGTTCCCCTGAGCGGCCGGGACCTGGTTGAGTTTTCCAATGACAACCTTATGGTCCGCCTGCATGGCAGCGTGCGTGGCCAGGATGTCTATGTCATCCAATCCACCTCGCGCCCGGTTCATCGTAGTTTGATGGAACTGCTGATCACGCTCCAAACCCTGCGCTACGATTCCGCTGCCCGCATTACCGCTGTCGTACCCTACATGTCTTATGCCCGTTCGGATAAGAAGGATCAACCCCGAGTTCCAATTGTGGCCCGCCTGGTCGCCGATATGATTGAAGTGGCTGGCGCTGATCGCTATGTAACCCTCGACCTGCACGCCGGGCAAATTCAGGGCTTTTTCTCCATTCCGGGCGATGTGCTCACCGCCTTCCATATTCTTGGCGATTATGCTGAGAAGCTTTGCAAGAAGCTCAAGGACCCCGTCGTGGTCAGCGTGGATCTCGGCTTTGCCAAGCGCGCGCGCAACTTTGCCGAACGCATCAATGTGCCGCTGGCGCTCATCGAAAAACGTCGTTCTCCCGATGATGCCAAAACGGAAGCGTTTAACCTGGTGGGTGATGTAGAGGGCCGCGATGTCATCTTGGTAGACGATGAAGTGGATACCGCCGGATCCGTAGATGATGCCGTCAAGCTGCTGGCCAAAATTGGTGCGCGCAGCATTTACCTGTTCTTCGTCCATGCGGTGCTCTCCGATCCGGCAGTGGATCGCTTGAGTTCGCTGCCGCTTACCGGCATCATCACCACCGATACAGTTCCCATTTCAGAGGATCGCCGCAAGATACTTGGCGATAAGCTCACTATCCTCACCGTCGCTCCACTGTTGGGCGAAGTCATCCGCAGGGCCCACGAAGGCCGCTCAGTTGGCGCGATGTTCGACGAGTAAAACTAGCCAATCTCTTGTCTTGAACTTGAGTCTCCAGTCGCCGATTACTGGTAACTGACTACTAATTAAATGCCCGAACTCCCCGAAGTTGAAACTGTTGCCCGCTCCCTTGAAGCCGGGCAGGGTACTGGTTCCACCATCCTGGGCCGCACGATTCAACGCGCCGCGGTTGCATGGAATAAAACGGTGGCGGCTCCCTCAGCCACGGCCTTTAAAAAGCGCATTGTCGGCCAGCAGGTCACCGGGGTGGGGCGCCGCGCCAAATTCATTCGGCTGGATCTCAGCGAAGATGTGCTTCTTGTCCATTTGCGTATGAGTGGCGATCTACTTTTTGGCCGATCCGATTCCCCTATCGGCAAATATTCCCGCCTTCAGCTTTATCTCGACGACGGTCTCCAATTGAGCTTCGACGACGCCCGCAAATTCGGACGCGTATGGCTGGTCAAGGATCCCGAGGATGTGCTCGGCGGCCTCGGCCCGGAGCCTTTTGACCCCGCGCTCACGCCCAAGGCCGTCCACGGCCTCATCCACGCGCGCAAACGCCAGCTAAAACCGCTGCTGCTCGATCAGAGTTTCGTGGCCGGCCTCGGCAATATCTACGCCGATGAGGCGCTGCACGGCGCTCGCCTGCACCCGCTCACCAGTGCCCATACAATCAGCGCCAAACAGAGCGCCGACCTGCTCGCCGCCATCCGGGCGGTGCTTAAGGAAGGTATTCGGCGCAATGGCGCCAGCATTGATTGGGTCTACCGCGGCGGAGATTTCCAGAATCACTTCAAGGTGTATCAACGCACTGGTAAGCCCTGCCCGCGCTGCGCAACGCCCATTGAGCGCATCGTGGTAGGCCAGCGCGGCACTCATTTTTGCCCCAACTGTCAGATTGCTCCCGAATAACGTATCCCCCATTACTGGTACCGATCAGTTAAGTACTGAGTTTGGCCCCAATCTCCACGGGCATCACCTTTAATCTCCCATCCTCATCCATTATTAGCTCCCCCGCGCGCATCGTCGTATCGTGCTCGAAGAGGATCAGAGCCTCGTTCTCCAGCGCCCAGCGTTGCCAGATTTCCTTGGTGCGGATGTTCTCCAGCGGTTCCACATCGTAGGCCGTAAGCCAACCCTGCCGCTCGAAATGCACTGCAAAGGTCGCCAGGTCGGCGGCGTAGAGCAGCGGCCGCTCCCCGCCCTCGACGATCACGCATTGGTGTCCGCGCGTGTGTCCGGGCGTCACTGCGCAGCGCACTTCGCTGGTTACTTGGGCATCTCCATGCAGGAATCGGAATTGCCCCGTTTTCCACACGGGCGCGTAGTTTTCTAGCAAATACGTCGAACGCGTGCGCGCATCCGGGTGCATCGCGTCTGCCCATTCGAGCCGCTGCACCAAGTACTCCGCGTTCGGAAAGGTTGGCACCGCCACGCCCTCCCGCAGCGTTGTGTTGCCGCCACAGTGATCAGAGTGCAGGTGCGTATCCAGCATAATATCCACGTCCTCCGGCTGCACTCCGGTTTTGGCCAGGTTCTCAATCAATGTGCCTTCAGGAAATTCAAGATTCCACTGCCGGATAGCCTTGTCGCTCAGTTTGTCCCCCAGCCCGTTATCCACCAGGATCGTTTTGCCCTCAGAACGGATCAAGAGGCAATTCAAATTCATTGGCAGCAGGTGCTTCTCGTTAACCGTCTGGTGTCGCTTCCAGAGCACTTCTGGCACCAGGCCGAAGGGCCCGCCTGGATCCACCCACACGCGCCCCGCGGGAATGATTTGCCACTCCATTGAGCTTACTTTCGGCGTCGCCGCCGCTTGCGCTTGGATGTTTCCCCCGTCTTGGCTTTCTTGGGCTGACTTTGCGCCGCGCCGCCGTTGCCTTCCGGCGCTTGCGCCTGGATTTGCGGCGCCTGGGCCTGCGCTTGCTGCTGGGCTGCGCCTGGCTGGAACAGGAACATGCGGTTAACCACGCCACTGCGCATATCGTTGAACAACTGCTGGAACATACGGAAAGCCTGCGCCTTGTATTCCACCAGCGGATCGCGCTGGGCATAGGCTTCCAGCCCCACAGAAATACGTAGCGCCTCCATTTGAGTCAAATATTCCACCCACAATTCCGAGATCACTCGCAACAATAACTGCCGGTAAGCCTCGGTAAGCGCCTTGGCGCCCATTTGCTCCAGCGCTTCTTGCTTTTCAGCATCCGGTACCTCTTCGAGGGATTTTCCGTTGCTTGCCTGCCCGACCTCCAGCGCCGCCTGCCCCCAAACGTATTCCATAGCTTTCTGTGTGTTGGTCAGGTGGGCCAGCACTCGTTCTGTAACTTCGTTTTCAGGGAGCTTCTCCAGAAAGTTGGCCGCAAAATAAGCAAAGCTAAGCCGGTTGGTGCGCTGGTTCACTCGCTTGTGTGTCTTTTTGTCGAAGGTGGTCACTGTGCCTTGCGGCATCACGATCAGGGAATTCAGCAGGTGCGCTTCGTTGACCTCCCCGTTGACCTTGTCGAGTTGGGTTTCAACATCCACGGCGATCTGTCCATTGCCGTTCCCGACCAGTCGCTCACGCCGGTTCTCGAATTCAGTTTTGATGGCGCTCAAAATCGCTTCCCAGGCGGCGTCCCAGCCGGTCTCCGCCAACTGAGCTGCATCCAGCCCCAGCTCGCTATCCAACCGCCGTTCCACCGCCCCGATCAGCCGGGTCACGCTTTGTTCGCGCAGCACCTGTTCAACCTGTGTTTGCACCACGTCGGCTACTTCATCCGGGTCTTCGCGCAGCAACTTTTGCTCCGCAGGGTTGAGTTTGATCGGCAAATGCAGCGTGCCAACCAAATCGTTGAACAATTCGCTGGGTGGGCGCACGTCAGTTTCATCGGCCAATTCCAGGCCCTCAAAGAAAATGTCTACGGTGTCCAGACGCTCTTTGAGTTGTTCGTCAAAGCGGTCTTCGCTGCTATCCAGCAGACGCTCCACACTGGTTAACAAATGCCTTTCTTCAGCCTCAAGCGAATGCCGCGCCACATCCAACAGTGCTTCGCGCGCCTCAGCCTTGGTGCCGATCTTCAATTCCTTGAGGTGTTGGATCAATAGTTGGTAAATGAATGAGGGCAGCAGCACGCGGTTGGCAATCACTGAAGGCTGGATCTGCTCCAGCCAGGCAAGCAGCTTCCACGGCCCATCTTCGTCTGCCAGCGCCATTGGCACGCGTGTCGCAATTTCGGTTTGCAGCATTTCGATCACATCATCGCTGAGTTCTTCCTTGCTCATGATGCGGTCGCGCTGCGCATACACAGTGGCGCGCTGCGAATTGAGCACGTCGTCGTATTCGAGCAAGTGTTTGCGTGAATCGAAGTTGGCGCCCTCCACACGCGTTTGTGATTGCTCGATGATGCGGCTCACCAGCCCCATCTCCAGCGGCACAGCGTCGTCCATCCCCATGCGCGTCATCATGTTCTCGACCTGTTGGCCGCCAAACAGCCGCATCAGATCGTCTTGCATGGAAAGGTAGAAGCGCGAGGAACCCGGATCGCCCTGCCGGGCGGCGCGGCCACGCAGCTGGTTGTCAATCCGCCGGGCCTCATGGCGTTCGCTACCGATCACGTGCAAGCCGCCCAATTCCTTCACCTTGGCCATCTCGTCCGAGGATTTCAGAAAATATTTGATCTCACTGCCATAAATGCCATAATCGTCCGCGCTCAAGGCGAAGAGGGCATTGCGCTGTTCTTCCAGCGAAAGCTCGTAGGGGTCTTCTTGTCCAGATTTACGCAGTACGCGGCTCACCGCTGAGAGGATTTCCTCGGCGATCTCACCACCCAATTTAATATCCACGCCGCGGCCAGCCATGTTGGTAGCAATCGTCACAGCCCCAAAGGCACCCGCGCCAGCAATGATCTGGCTCTCCTCGGTGTGTTTGCGGGCGTTAAGCACGCTATGTGGCACGCCGCCTCGGATGGCGTCATCAAGGCGTTGAGAGTGCTCTGCGTCCAGGCCGAGGATGGCCAACAAACGCGCCAGGTTGTCCTCGCTTTGTAGGTTGAGCGTGATATCCAATTCGCGCGCCATCTTGCGCATTTCGGCAACGTCCAGCTTATCCAACGGTTCATCCATGAATTTTAGATCCAGGATCATGCGTCCGTCTTCTTCACGATCATGTTTTTCCATCCACACATCCCGGATGAGCAGCACCTGCAGCAAGCGCTGCAGCCCCTCGGTGCGCAGCCGCGTGGAGAGTTCGTCGGAGCGCTCCACCGAAGTGGTGCCCACCAGAATGGGCCGCCCCATCACATGGATCTGCAAAATCTCGCGCACCGCTGCCCGGAACTTGGCCTCCACCGTGCGGAAAACCACATCGGGATAATCCTTACGCTTCCAGAGATAAGAGGTCTTCTCGGGGTCGTCCCGCCTTGCGTAATATGTGTATTTGTAGCGGTATTCGTCCTCTGCCTGCAATTCCACCAATTCGGCGTCCGAGCCGCTGGCATTGAACTCCACATTGGAAGGGATCGCGATTACTTCCAACTCGTAAATATCGCTGAACTCTTCGGCCTCAGTCAGCGCCGTGCCGGTCATGCCCGCCAGCTTGTCGTACATGCGGAAATAGTTCTGGATGGTGATCGTGGCGTAGGTCACGTTCTCTTGCTCCACGCGCACGCCTTCCTTGGCCTCCACCGCCTGGTGCAGCCCATCCGACCAGCGCCGGCCTGCCATCAAGCGCCCGGTAAATTCGTCAATAATCACGACCTTGCCGCCCTGCACAAGGTAATCTTTGTTGCGTTTGAACAGGAATTGTGCTCGCATCGCCTGCTCAACAAAGCCCAGGATACGGGCCTGCTCGGGCGTAATGTCTTCGGGCCGCTCCGGATCGCGCAGGGCCACGCCGAGCAACTCCTCGATCCGCGTTTCGCCAATTTCAGAGAGCACCGCGGTTCGATCTTTCTCGTTGACTTCATAGTCCTCGGGCCTGAGCCGCTTCACCACCTGGGCCATCTGTACGTAATTGTCGGCGTCGTCATGCGAAGGGCCCGAAATGATCAGCGGTGTACGCGCCTCATCAATTAGCACGTTATCCACTTCGTCAATGACCGCGTAATGGTGGCCGCGTTGCGCTTTGGCGGATTCGTTCATTTTCATGTTGTCGCGCAGGTAATCAAAGCCGAATTCGTTGTTTGTGCCGTACGTAATGTCCGCGGCGTAGGCTTCGGCGCGTGGCACTAATTTCATCTGGTGCTGGTCTTCGTGATTCGATTCTTCGCTGAGATCAACCAGAAAGCCGAATCGTCCACCCTCGGTGCGCGAGCTCATCTGCAGCACGCCCACGCTTAGGTCGAGAAAACTGAAGATCGGCGACATCCAACGCGCATCCCGCCGCGAAAGATAATCGTTCACCGTGATCAGGTGTACGCCTTTGCCCTCCAGGGCATTCAAATAAAGTGGCATCGTAGCGGAGAGCGTTTTGCCTTCGCCCGTGCGCATCTCGGCGATACGGCCTTCATGCAACACAATCGCCCCGATAAGCTGCACGTCGAAAGGCCGCATGCCCAGCATGCGTTTGCTCACTTCCCGCACAGTGGCGAAGGCCTCGGCCATGATGTCGTCCAGCGTTTCGCCGGCAGCTAACCGCGCTCTGAATTCAGCGGTTTTGCCCTGTAGCTGCTCGTCTGAAAGCACCTCAAGCCCACTTTCCAGGCTGTTGATGTGCGCCACCATTTCGGCATAGCCTTCAACCGCGCGTCGATTGGGGTCCCCGCCGACTAATTTAACAATGTTTTTTAGCATAATTGGCTCCGCGGCGATTATAGCACGCCGGTTCTTTTGGCCTATAAGCGCTTTATTAAACCTTCTTATGCGCTCATCTGTGGTCGCCATCTTAAAAAATCGAATTCTTTAAGTTGCTCAGCCGATTTGCCAGGACCCCCAATGCTATAATCCCTTCGTTCGTGGTCGTTACCCGCTTCAACCAAAAACTAAACCAATAGGCGCAGGGTTTATGTCTTTTGTCCATCTGCATGTGCATACTCAATATTCACTGCTGGATGGCTTCAGCAAGATTCCCGACCTTGTAAAACGCGCCAAAGAACTTGAGATGCCCGCGCTGGCGATCAGCGATCACGGTGCGCTGTATGGCGTAATTGATTTCTTCAAGGCCGCCAACGAAGAGGGCATCAAACCCATTATTGGCATCGAAACCTATATCGCCAGCCGTGGCATGAATCAGCGCGACCCCGTCGAAGACAAGCGCTCGGCGCACTTGCTGCTACTAGCCGAGAATCAAGTCGGTTACCAGAACCTCCTCAAAATTGCTTCCGCCGCTCAACTCGAAGGCTTCTACTACAAACCGCGCATTGATCACGAATTCTTAGCGTCCCACGCCGAAGGATTGATTGCTACCTCGGGATGCCTCTCTGCCGAAGTGCCCCGTGCGCTCATGCAGGGCAATCCCGAAGCGGCCGCGGCCAAGCTCGATTGGTACTACGATGTCTTTGGCAAAGACAATTTTTTCCTCGAACTCCAGCACCACGACATAGATGAACTCCATGCCGTCAATCGCCAATTGAAAGAGCTTGGTCCCCGATATGAAGGCCGCTTCGTTGCGACCAACGATGTCCACTACATCAACCCCACCGATGCCCGCCTGCAAGACATTTTGCTTTGCATCCAAACCGGCAGCCTCTACAACGAACCCAACCGCATGCGCATGTCCGGCGAATCCTTCTACCTGCGCAGCAGCCAGGAAATGGAGCAGCTCTTCGGCGAGGTGCCGGATGCGCTGAGCAATACCTTGCTGATTGCCGAGCGCTGCAACGTGGATTTAAATTCCGAGGGCTACCACTTGCCCGAGTTCGAAGTCCCCGAGGGCTCCACTACCGGGACCTTCCTGCGCGATCTCTGCGACCAGGGCCTCATCCGCCGCTACGGCGGCCATGCCCAGGATGCTGAGATCCAGGAGCGCCTCGAATACGAATTGGGCATCATTGATCAAATGGGCTTCAATGCCTACTTTCTCATTGTGTGGGATCTGTGTCGGGAAGCCACCCAGCGCGGCATCTGGTACAACGCCCGCGGCTCCGCGGCCGGCTCCATCGTCGCCTATGCGCTCGATATCACGCTGGTTGATCCGCTAGTACACGGCCTGATTTTCGAGCGCTTCCTCAATCCCGCACGCGTCAACATGCCCGATATTGATCTTGATTTCCAGGATGATCAGCGCTATCAAATGATCGAGTATTGCACCCAACGCTACGGCGAAGACAAGGTTGCCGCCATTATCACCTTTGGCAAGCTCAAAGCCCGTGCCGCGGTTCGCGACGTGGGCCGCGTGCTGGATGTGCCGCTCAGCGAAGTGGATCGCGTGGCTAAGATGATCCCCAATATCCCTGGCCGGCCCGTTGGCATCAGCGAGGCCCTCGAAACGGTGCCCGACTTTGCCAAGGAATATCGCAGCAAAGCCTATGTGCGTGAGCTGGTGGATACCGCCCGTGAGATGGAGGGCGCCATCCGCAACGCTGGCACCCACGCTGCTGGTATCGTGATCACCGACCGGCCCATCGTTGAATACATCCCGCTCAACCGACCCACCGGCGCCAACGCCGAAGATGCCCCGGTCAAAGTACTGACCCAATTCGAAATGTCCACCGTGGATTCCCTCGGCCTGCTCAAGGTCGATTTCCTCGGCCTTTCCACGCTCACGATTATGGCCCGTGCTTGCCAGCTTATTCAGGCTCGCCACGGTGTAAAACTTGATCTCAACAGCATCCCCACCGATGACCCTGCAACCTTCGAATTGCTGGGCCGCGGCGAGACGGCGGGTGTATTCCAATTTGAAGGCGCGGGCATGCGCCGTTGGATGATGGCGATGAGACCCGAATCCCTCGATAACGCCGTGGCGATGGTCGCACTCTTCCGCCCTGGGCCGATGGATTTCATCCCCACCTACATCGCCCGCATGCATGGCGAAGAGCCGGTTACCTACGATCATCCTGATCTGGAAGAGATTTTCCGCGAGACCTACGGCATCCCGGTCTATCAGGAGCAGCTTATGTCGGCTGTGATGCGCATTGCTGGCTATGAAGCCTCCGAGGCTGACGATTTGCGCAAAGCAATCGCCAAGAAGATCGAATCCAAGCTGGCCAAGCATCGCAAGAAATTTGTCAAAGGTGCCGTCAAAACCGGCATCGCTCGCAGCGTAGCCGAAGATATTTTTATTGGATGGGAGAATTTCGCCCGCTACGGATTTAACAAAGCCCACGCCGCTGATTACGCCGTGATCGCGGTGCAAACTGCCTATCTCAAAACCCATTACCCCACCGAATACATGACCGCGTTGCTCTCCGTCTCCAAAAACGATACCGACAAAGTTGCCTTTTACGTCAACGACTGCCGCCGCATGGGTATCGAGGTTCTCTCCCCGGATATCAACGTGAGTGGTTGGGATTTCACCATTCAGGATCATGAAGATGCCACCGCCACCATTCGCTTTGGTTTGGGTGCCATCAAGAATGTTGGCCAGGGCCCCGTGGATGCCATCATTGAAGGGCGCACCGATAAGCCTTTAGAAAATTTGCAGGATTTGGCTCGGCGTGTCGATTTCCGCCTGGTTGGCAAGCGCGCCCTCGAATCGCTCATCAAGGCTGGCGCTCTCGATGAATATGGCGAGCGCCATGCCCTGTTAAATGCCCTCGAGCAGATTATTGGCCTCAGCGCCTCACATTTCCATGCCAAAGAAATCGGCCAGATGACCTTTTTCGGCGCCAAGAGCGGTATGCAGCCCGAAATTAAGCTCACCGAAACCACTAAGCACGCCGAATTTGCCCGCCGCGAGCTACTCAACTGGGAGCGTGAGCTGATTGGCCTTTACGTCTCCGACCATCCGCTCAGCACCATGCAGGAAGAGCTGGCCAGCGTTGTCAGCCATTTCAGCGGCGAATTGCCCATGCTTGAGCCCGAGAGCCGCGTGCGCGTGGCCGGCATGGTCACCCGCATCCGCGCCCTCCAAACCAAAAAGGGCAAGCTGATGGCCTTCGCCACCATTGAGGACACGCAGGGCGTCATAGACCTTGTCCTCTTCCCTGGTGTGTGGCAAAAATTTGCCGACCTCGTTGTTCACGACAAGATCATTATCGTAGAGGGTCGCTTGGATTCGCGTGATTCAGAGGCCAAGGTGTTAGTTGAAACGATTGAAACCGAGTTGCGCGTCACTGAGCCGCTCGACAAAGCTCCCGCCAAAGCAAACCCCGCCCCGAAACCAGCGCCGGCCCAATCCAAGGCCGAAGCGCAACCTAGCGACCCTCCCGTGGCTCAGCAGCCTGCGCCCGAGATCGTTTCCGCCGAGGATCCCGACGAATGGGCGCTCGATGAGGATATGCCGCCCCCGCCCGAATCTTTCCCCCACGATTGGGAGCAGGAGTACGCGGTTGACGAATCCGAGACGCCCCTTGCTGAAACCCCCGAACCGGAGCCCAGCTCCGAACCGGAACTTAGCTCGGACCCAGAAATCATCCCTGAATCCGAGACGGACCCCGACCCCTACGCCCCCTTAGCGCCCATTCCCGTGGACCCCGAGCGTCAACCCGAATTGGTCGCCGTCGCCCTTGAATATGAGCCTTCGGCTGAGTCGGAGCGGCCACAAGAACCGCCCGCTGAAAGCGCCGCTCCAATTGCGCCAATCGAAGCCGCCGCCGCTCCCGCCGTCGCCAGCTTTTCCGTGGCCGAAGCGCCCATCATTGCGCCCTATATTTCGCCCCCGCCGCGCCCCGAGCCCAGGAGTGGTGGCGCGCCCAAGATGCTCACCATCTATATGCGCACCAACGGCGATCACGCCCGCGATATCCTGCTCATGCGCCGCGTCCACGGCACCTTGATCAGCTATCCCGGTCAAGACCGATTCGCCTTCTACGTGATCGAGGGCCGCGCTGGCTACCTGATGGAATTCCCCAACGACACCACGCTCTACGGCGACGAGTTGCGCGCCCGTCTCGAAACTATGATTGATATCGACAGCCTGCGCGTAGAAACGATTACATTCCTCTAAACGGCTTCGCCTGTTTGATAGAATCAAAACGCCTCTTCGAGAGGCGTTCGTGTTATTTTGACAAATAAATCTGGATGGTTGCTATGAAGAAAATCGCAGTCCTCACCTCTGGCGGCGACGCCCCCGGCATGAACACTTGCGTCCGCGCCGTCGCCCGCACCGCTGCCTACAACAAGGTTAAGGTGGTTGGCATCCGCGATGGCTACGAAGGCCTGCTTGAGGGCCGCATGCAGCCTCTGGATGCCCGCGACGTGGGCGGCATCCTCCAGCGCGGCGGCACTGTCCTCGGCACCGCCCGCTCCGAAGAGTTCTACACCGAAGCCGGCCAGCAACAGGGTTTTAAGCAGCTAAAGAAGGCCGGCATTCAGGGCCTCGTCGTGATCGGCGGGGATGGCTCGCTGCGCGGCGCGCGCGCCCTGGCCGCCCTCGGCGTCTCCGTGGTCGGCGTGCCCGCCAGCATTGATAACGATATCTGGGGCACCAACATGTCCATTGGCGTGGATACCGCCCTCAACACCATTCGCAGCGCCATTGATAAATTGCGCGACACCGCTTCCTCTCATCGCCGCGCTTTCCTGATTGAAACAATGGGACGCAATTGCGGCTATCTGGCCGTGATGGCCGGCGTGATCGGTGGCGCCGAAGTTGTGCTCATCCCTGAGCGTGAACTTACCATCCCTGAAGTGGCCGATGCTGTCGAAAAAGCCTACAAGCGCGGCAAAACCCATTCCATCATTATCGTCGCCGAAGGCGCCTCCGTCTCCACCCAGGATTTGGCCGCCGCCCTCGATAAACTCAACGTCGGCTTCAGCACGCGCGTGACTATCCTCGGCCACGTGCAGCGCGGCGGCCGCCCCTCCGCCTTCGACCGTTTGCTCGCTACCCGCATGGGCGTCAAAGCTGTCGAAGCCTTGCTCGCTGGCCAGAGCGACGTGATGGTCGCGCTGCAGGGCCGCGAAGTGGAATACCTGCCCCTTGAAACAGTCGTGAACAAGCAACGCGAAGCCAACCTCGAATACTTCGAGATGGGGCGCATGCTGGCTTTCTAAACAATGAGTGTGCCCCTGATCCAGTCGAAGGAGGGCCTTCGCTTGCTCGGGCGAATACGTCAACTGTGTACCCGCTACCCTGAATTTTATGAGCACATTGACGATTTTGGCCATACGTCCTTCCGCGTGCGCGATAAGCCCTTTCTCATCATGAGCGAATGGTCGGGGAGCTTTTTGCTCAATATGAAGCTTCTATACGAAACTCAGGATTTCCTTGTGCAAACTGGCCGCTTCGAGAAATCGGCTTATATCGGACAGCATGGCTGGACTCTGCTGCGCTTGGACAACACCGCAGATTGGGAAGAAGTCGAAGATCTCATCGACGATGCCTATCGCCGCGTCGCCCCAAAGAGCGTGCGCAAGATTTTGGATTAGCTTAAATATGTTGTTTCAACGTGGCTGCAGGTGCAACGACGCAATTGCGTGAGCGATTGCCTTAGATCGCCACCGGCTCCTCGTAGACCCCGAACACTTCTTTCATTACGTGCATAATCTCCCCCAGTGTGGCGTAGGCCCGCACGGCATCCAGCAATATCGGCATCGTGTTTTCGGTGCCCTCGCAGGCGATGCGCAGCCGATCCAGCGCCTGGCCCACAGCGTCATTGTCGCGCGTCTTGCGCAGCTCCTGCAGCCGCGCCACCTGCCGCCGTTCGCCTTCCGGGTCCATCTCCAGGATCGGGATCTGGTAGCCCGCTTCATCGTTGTAAGCGTTTACGCCCACGATATTGCGCTCCCCGGTATCAATTTCGCGCTGGTAGCGGTAGGCCGCGTCGGCGATCTCGCTCTGGAAAAAGCCCTTATCCAGCGCAGGCAGCACGCCGCCCAGTTCCTCGATCTGCGCAAAATACTCGTAAGCCTGCGCCTCGATCCGGTTGGTCTGCGCCTCCACAAAGAAGGAGCCGCCCAGCGGGTCCACCGTGTTCGCTACCCCCGATTCCTCGGCCAGCACCTGCTGCGTGCGCAGCGCCACCGTTACGGCGTGCTCCGAGGGCAGCGCCAGTGCTTCGTCCATGCTGTTGGTGTGCAGAGAGTTCGTCCCCCCAAGCACCGCCGCCAGGGCCTGGATCGCCACCCGCACCACGTTATTCTCCGGCTGCTGCGCGGTCAACGAAACGCCCGCCGTTTGCGTATGGAAGCGCATTAACCACGAGCGCTGCTCCTTAGCGCCAAAGGTCTCGCGCATCTCGCGCGCCCAAATCCGCCGCGCCGCGCGGTATTTGGCGATCTCCTCGAAAAAGTCATTGTGCGCATTGAAAAAGAAGGACAAGCGTGGCGCAAAACTGTCGATCTCCATCCCCCGCGCCAGCGCCCAGCGCACATACTCGAACCCATCCGACAATGTGAAGGCCAGCTCCTGGGCGGCCGTGCTGCCCGCCTCGCGAATGTGATAGCCCGAAATGCTGATCGGGTTCCACTGCGGCAGGGCGTCCGTGCTAAATTCAATCGTATCCGTCACCAGCCGCATTGAAGGCTCGGGCGGGAAAATAAACTCTTTTTGCGCAATAAATTCCTTCAGAATATCGTTTTGCAAGGTCCCGCGCAGTTCGGCCGGCTTCACGCCCTGCTTCTCGGCCGCGACGATATACATCGCCCAGATTACCGCCGCCGGCGAGTTGATCGTCATGCTGGTGGACACCTTGCCCATCGGAATCCCCTCGAAAAGCGCCTCCATATCCTTCAGCGAAGATACCGCCACGCCGCACACGCCAAACTCGCCCAGCGCTTCCGGCGCGTCTGAGTCGTAGCCCATCAAGGTGGGCAGGTCGTAGGCCACCGAGAGCCCCGTTTGACCCTGATCCAATAAGTACTTGAAGCGTTTATTTGTCTCTTCTGCCGTCCCGAAGCCTGCGAACATGCGCATTGTCCAAAGTTTGCCGCGGTGCAGGGTGGGATGCACGCCGCGAGTAAAGGGATATTCCCCCGGCATCCCCAAATCCGCCCCGTAATCCAGCCCCGCCACGTCTAGCGGCGTGTACAGTCGCTTGATTGGCTCCGAAGATGTCGTGATGAATTCCTTGCGCCGCTCGGGGAAGCGCGCCGTGCTCTGCTGCAGCGTGCTTTCCTCCCATTGCTCCTTTACCTTGCGCAGTTCCTCTAGCTTCTTGCGATCGTACATGGGCTTTGCTCCTGAGTTTTGGCAATATTCGCGGTTCATTTCCACGAGCCTAACGCAACATTCTGCCAAATTATACCTGTCCTCCTCACGCCCTAAATTGACCCCCAAACCCCCACATGGTAAAATCCCGCGCTGCCCGCAGAGTAGAAAACTGGCACTCTGCCCTCATCGTCTAGTGGCCTAGGACGCGGCCCTCTCAAGGCCGAAACCGGGGTTCGACTCCCCGTGGGGGCAC
>QWJF01000026.1 GCA_009391835.1 Chloroflexota bacterium
ATCAAAAGAGGCTGGCAAAGCCAGCCTCTTTTCTTTCTCTGCGTTATTTATTCAGGCGTTCTTTGAAAGCCGCCGTGAGGGCGGGGACAATCTTGTAGAGGTCGCCAACCACCCCGAAACGGGCCAGCTTAAAGATCGGCGCATCGGGATCTTTATTGATCGCCACGATGACTTTGCTGGTGCGCATGCCCGCCAAGTGCTGGATCGCGCCGGAAATCCCGCTGGCGATATACAAATCAGGGGCCACCACCTTGCCGGTTTGGCCGACTTGGTGCGAGTAAGGCACATAGCCAGCATCCACGGCGGCACGGCTGGCGCCCACTGCAGCGCCCAACACCTCAGCCAGCTCCCCAATCAGCTTAAAGCCCTGCTGAGCACGCCAAATCTCCTGCTCTTTTTCATCCGTGATATCGGCAGGCGGCTGCAAATCCGGATTGTTGGAGGTGCCGCGCCCCCCCGAGACGATAATGGCCGCGTCCCCAAGGCTGACGCTGCCCTCCGCCGCGGCGTATTCCACCACTTTGGTAGGAGCATCGCCATCCGCCATCGCCGGGGAAACTTTCTTCACCTCGCCCGACCGTCCTTCATCCAGTTCCGGTTTGCCAAAGGCGCGCACGCGCAGGGTTGCCAGCGCCGGTTTGGTGCTGGTTTCCACTTTGCTGAGCAGCTTGCCGGCATAGATCGGGCGGGTGGCGCTCAATGTATCGCCATCCAGGGCCACCTCAATCACATCCACCAATACGCCGGCGTCTAGATCCACGCCAGCCATCGCAGCCAATTCGCGGCCGCGTGTACTGGTGGGGAACAAGAGCACATCCGGCTTGGCCTCAGCTGCCAATTGGCTGATCAGCGCGGCATAAGGTTCAGGGCGGTAATCCGCCAAGCTGGCATCCTCGCCCAATAAAACTTCATCAGCGCCATATTGGATCGCCTGCTGTGCGATGGCTTCCACACCTTGCCCAAAGACCAGCGCGCTTACCTTGCCGGAGCCGGCCAACTTGCGGGCCGCGCCCAGCACTTCCCAGGAAACAGGCAGCGCCTCGCCCTTGAATTGGTCAACAAATACCCACACATTGGCCATCAGAGCACCCCTTCGGCAATGATCTTGTCAGCCAGTTTGCCGGCAATCTCTTCGGGGGAGCTGCCCTCAATAATTTCGTTGCTGACTTCCCGCATGGGTGGCGCCATGATCTCGGGCCAAGTTACTCGCGAGGTGGGCGCCTCAATGCCCAGGTCGGCCATAGACCAGGTGGGGATTTCCGCTTTGGAGGCTTTGCGAATGCCCATGAAGGAGGGGTAACGCGGTTCCCCGTAATCCTTAACCACGCTGATCACCGCTGGTAATTTGCCCTGCACCACCTGGCGGCCTTCTTCCATGCTGCGCTGCACCTTGATGGTCTTTGCACTGGCATCCAGCGCATCCACCGCGGCGACCAAAGTCAGGGAGGGCCAGCCCAAGAGGCGCGCCGTCATGCTGGGGGCCAGACCGGTGTCGCTATCAATCGCCTGCTTGCCGAAAACCGCCAGGTCCACTTCGCTGAGCTTGGCAATCGCGGCGGCCATCACGCGGGCAGCCACGCCAGCATCGGCGCCAGAGAGGGCCGGATCGGAGAGCAGCACGGCGTCGCTGACGCCCATCGCCAGGGCATGCTTGAGCGCATCTGCGGCGCTTTCGGAGCCAAAGCTGAAGGCGGTTACCTCGCCGCCATTGGCCTCAGCCAGCAAGAGCGCGGCTTCCACTGCATATTCGTCCCAGGGGTTGATTACGAGGGGCGCGTCGCCCCAATCGGGTTGGCCACCTTTTACCGAGAGGGTGGCAGCCGAATCAGGCACTTGTTTGACAAAGACTGCGATCTTCAAAGAGTCCTCCTAAATGAGATTAAACAAAGCAGGCCGGGATTAGGCCTCGGCCTGCCAAAATTCGGGATCATAAGCGGGCATCTCGCAGCGCAGCGGACTATCCTCGCGGTAGCCCAGCGCGTAACCGGCCTGCATCAGTTGGTGCACTTCGCTGGTGCCTTCATAAATTACCGCGCCCTTGGAATTGCGCAGGTAGCGCTCGACATCATATTCGTCGGAATAGCCGTAAGCGCCATGCACCTGGATGGCTTCCGAAGCAGCATCGAATGAGGCGTCGGTGGCGAACCACTTGGCCAATGAGGTCTCACGCGTATTGCGCTGGCCCTGGTTTTTCATCCAGCCGGCCCGCAAATAGAGCAGGCGCGCCGCCTCGTAAGATTGCACCATGTAGGCAATCTTTTGTTGCACAAGTTGGAATTTGCCAATCTCGCGCCCAAAGGCTTTGCGGTCGTTGGCATATTTGAGGCTGGCTTCCAGGCTGGCGCGGATCAATCCAGTAGCGCCCGCGCCCACTGTGTAACGGCCGTTATCCAGGCACGACATGGCGATCTTAAAGCCTTCGCCCTCCTCGCCCAATCGGTTTTCAACCGGAACGCGTACATCCTGCATGGATATCCAGCCCGTGGAACCGGCGCGCACACCCATCTTGCCGTGAATATCGCCGGTTTTGACACCTTCGCGGTCCAACTCCATCATGAAGGCGGATAGCCCGTCGTGGGGATCCTGTGCGTCGGCATTCGTGCGCAGTACCACCAGCGCGTGGTGGGCTTTGCTGGCCAGTGAGATCCACATCTTTTCGCCGTTGAGCACATACTCGTCGCCGTCGCGTTTGGCGGTGCCCTGCATGCCAGCCACATCTGAGCCGGCACCGGGCTCGGTGAGGCCGAAGCAGGCATATTTTTCGCCCTTGGCCTGCGGCACCAGAAATTTCTGCTTTTGCTCTTCGGTGCCCCACTGCAGCAGCGCCATGCTGTTCAAGCCCATGTGTACAGACATGATCACGCGCAGAGTGCTATCGGCGGCTTCCAGCTCCTCGCATACCAGGCCGAGGCTGATGTAATCGAAACCCTGGCCGCCATAGCGCACCGGGATGTTGATTCCCAGGATGCCCAATTCGGCCATACGCGGCAAAATAAATGGGGCCATCTCCTGCTTGCGGTCCCATTCTTTAATCACCGGCACGACTTCTTTATTGGCAAAGTCGCGCACCATTTTTTGCACCCCGAGGTGCTCTTCGTTCAGTTGAAAGTCCATAGATTGCCTTGTGCGAACCAACAGTTTGTTTGTGATTTATTGCGCAGGAATTATACCGCGAGGGCAGAAGGGCACAACCAACACCTCACCGACCGTATAATTTCAGGATGAACAGGCGTTTGTTTCTGCTGGCATTGGCGCTGGGGGCGGGATTGTGGCTGTTACTGCCGAACATCTCTCCGACGAGCGACCAGCCCTTCCCGCAATTCGCTACAGAAGCAGCGCGCCCCACGTCGATGCTAGAAGGACTCGAAGCGGACTATGGCCTGCTTCTCGAAGTGGTCGCCGAAGAGCCGACTCTGGCGCTCTCACTGCTGGATCAATTGGCTTTTTCGGAGAGCGAGCTAGCCGGGGAAGCACGAAGGCTGGCACAAGATATTCGGGCGGCCAACCTCCGGGATAGCAACGCCTATACGCTTACCGCGGTGGGCCAGAGCTTCGCCCGCCTCGGCAAATGGGCGCTCAGCGTCAAAGCCCTTGAGCGGGCAGTATCGGTGGATCCGAGCTATGCCGAGGCCTGGGCCTATTTGGGCGAAGCGCGCCAGCACGAGGACCAGGACGGCCGCCCTGCCCTGCTGCAAGCGCTGGAACTCAACCCACTTTCGCTTTCCGCCAATCTTTTCAGCGCGCTGTACTGGCAGCGGCGAGGGGATTTTGACCAAGCGCATCGTTACTTGACGATCGCCATTCAGGTAGCCCCCGAGGATACAAACCTCCTGCAGCAACTGGGCCAAAACGCGGTGTTGGCCGGCGATCTGAAAGATGCACGAGGATATTATGAACAGGCCGTACTCGCGGAACCAGATAACCCTCAAACCTGGAAAGTTCTAGCTGCGTTCAGCCTGGATAACGACATCTATTTAGAGGAGGTTGCCTTGCCCGCCGCGCGTCGGGCGCTGGTGCTGGCCCCACGCGACCCCGACGCGCTGGTGTTGATGGCGCGCGCCGTGGATGTAGTGGTCAATCAAAATGCCGAAGCGGTCACTCTTTTTGAGCGGGCTTTGCAGATCGGTCCCGAACACCTCGGCGCTCACCTGTATCTGGGCCTGCATCTGTTGGCCAACGGCCAGCGTGAGGCTGCCTGGGAACATCTTGTTCGTCTTCAGCAGTTAGCTCCCGAAAGCGCCGAGGCTCGCTTCGCCGCCGCCCTACTCAACGATTACTTCCCTTGATGCACATGCTAGAATAAAATGACCTACTATCGGGTAAAGATAATCGTATGAAAGTGCTTTTGGATAGTGGTGGCTGCCGCCTCAACCAGAGCGAAATCGAGGCATATGCACGACAATTCATACAACGGGATGCGCGGTGCAATAAGCGAGCTGCACGAAGCAGTTTGGTTTGAGTAAAGGAGATACCATGACCGACCCTGATTGTATTTTTTGTAAAATCGTGGCGGGCGAAATCCCTCAGGAGGGTGTTTATCAGGATGATTTGGTGACCGCCTTTCGAGATATTCACCCTGTGGCGCCCACGCACATCCTGATTGTTCCCAATGAGCATCTGGCCAGTACTAATGATCTCACCCGCAATCATGAAAAACTGGCCGCCCGAATGCTCAGCGTGGTGCCCAAACTGGCACGCCACGAGGGCATTGAGCAGAGCGGCTATCGCTTAATCATGAATAGCGGACCCGATGGCAAACAGGAAGTGATACACATGCACCTGCATTTGATCGGCGGACAAGCGATGAGGCACCCGATAGGTTGAGCAGGAGCCGGGGTTATAATCCCTTTATGAGTAAGAAAAATGAATTAGAAGCGGCTCTGAAAACCGCCATGAAAGCCAGCGACGTGGTGCAAAAGAACACGCTACGGTTGGCGCTAAGCGCGGTGAAGGAAGCTGAGGTGCTAAAACAGGCCGAATTGGACAATGCAGCCGTGATCGGCATCCTGCAAAAGGAAGTCAAATCCCGGCAGGAGACCATTGCCGAGGCCGAAAAGGCAGAGCGCAACGACCTCGTGGGCGGCGCGAAAGCGGAAATCGTCGTTCTGGAAGGTTTTTTACCCCAGCAGATGGATGACGCCGAGTTAGAGAAACTGGTTGATGCCGCCATCGCTGAAAGCGGGGCCAACGCCATCTCGGATATGGGCAATGTGATGAAGCTGGTGCTTCCCAATGTGGCCGGGCGCGCCGATGGGGGCAAAGTGAGCCAGCTCGTGCGCCAAAAGTTGCAAGGAGGGTAAGCAGCCACGTATGGCTGATGTTATCTCCCAGGAAAGGCTGAGCCTTTTCTCGCGTTCTCGATTTTTCCCCACCCTTTTATTAGGGCTGACTGCGCTGCTCTCGGCCGTGGCTTTATTAATGCCGACCAGCTCCAACCAATCCAGTCTTGCTCTTGAAGTAGGCGATGTGGCTGGGCAGGACGTGCTGGCTCCGCGCACGCTTAGCTATGAAAGTGCAGTGCTCACCGAGCAGCTGCGTGCAGAGAGTGCGGAGGGCGTTGTTGCGGTGTATGGGCCGCCGGACGCCAACGTGGCCCGAGAGCAAGTAGAGCGCCTTGAAGCCACCCTGGCATTCATCACCACCGTACGGCTGGATTCGCTAGCTAGCAACGAGGAAAAGCTATCCGATCTTGCTGCCTTGCAGAATATCAACCTGGGCCAGGAACGCGCAATTGAAATTCTGGATTTAAGTGAAAGCGCCTGGCAAAGCGTTGAGCAGGAGAGCAATGCGGTTCTCGAGCAAGTCATGCGCAGCACGATCCGTCAGGATCGTCTCGAAGAAGCCCGCCGCAGTGTGCCCGCATTGGTGAGCTTATCGGTGCCACAAAACCAGGCTGAGATTGCCGCCGATCTGGCAGCTGCATTTGTTGCCCCCAACAGTTTCTTTTCCGAAAGCCTGACGGAGGCTGCACGCAACGATGCTCAGGCGGTGATTGAGCCAGTCACCCGTACCTATCTCAGCGACGAGACCATTGTGCAACGCGGCCAAATTGTCACCGAAGTAGAGCTGGAAGCGCTGCAGGAATTTGGGCTGGTGCAACCCGAAACTCGCTGGCAGGATTATGTCGGGGTTGCTGCACTCGTCCTCATCATCTTTGCCATCACCGTTCTTTATTTGCGCAGCTTGCCCGAGGGCAGCTTCCAACTGCGCAGCATGCTGTTGGTGATTGTCCTTTTCCTGGTCTTCCTGTTCGCCGCCCGCCTGTTTGCAACCGAGCGCACCGTGGTGCCCTATATCTTCCCGATCGCCGGATTTGGCTTGCTGGTCAGCACCCTGCTGCGGCCCCAGCCAGCAATCATTTTTTCCTTGGCATTAAGCGTATTGGCGGCTTACAACCAGGCAACAGCTTTTGAGTTGACCCTCTATTATTTTTTCAGCAGCGTGGTTGGTATTCTCGTTCTCCAAAATGCACAGCGCATCATCACTTATCTCACTGCTGGCGGCGCGGTGAGCCTGGCAGGCGCGGCTGTGCTGCTAGCTTACCGCTTGCCCTTGGCCTCCACAGATCTGGTGGGTCTGGCCACTTTGTTCGGCGCCAGCATCATCTATGGCTTCGGTTCGGGGACCTTGACCATCGTGTTGCAATTGGTGCTGGCCCAATTCCTGGGCCTGACGACCACGATTCAGCTCCTGGAACTGGCGCGCCCCGATCATCCTTTGCTCCAATTCATACTACGAAACGCCCCGGGCACGTACCAGCACAGCCTGCAGATCGCCAACCTGGCTGAGCAGGCCGCTGAAGGCATCGGCGCTGATGCCTTGCTCACGCGCGTGGGAGCGCTCTATCATGATGCAGGCAAAGCTCGCCAGCCGATTTATTTCATTGAAAACCAGGTGCCGGGTAGCCCCAACCCACACGACGAGCTGGCTCCAACGGAAAGCGCCAAAATCATCATCAGGCACGTTTCAGACGGCCTCGAACTGGCTGATAAACACCGCGTGCCGGGGCGCGTCAAGGATTTCATTGCTGAACACCACGGCACAATGATCACGCGTTACCAGTATGTCAAAGCTGTGGAAGCCGCCGGCGGGGATGAGAACAAGATCAATAAAGAGGATTTCCGCTATCCCGGGCCGCGGCCCGGCTCGCGCGAGACTGCGTTGGTGATGCTCGCCGATGGCTGTGAAGCACGTACACGTGCCGAACGTCCTGAGACGCGTGAAGAACTGAACGTTCTGGTCAAAAGCATCATTGACCAGCGCCTTGCGCAGGATCAGTTGGACGACACCAGCCTGACCATGAAGGATCTGACAATTATCCAGGATAGCTTTGTTTCAGCGCTGCGTGGCGTATACCATCCGCGGCTGCTCTACCCGGAAATCGAGGGCAACAAAGTCGAGGCCATGGATATCCAGCCTCAAAGCGAAACACTCTCCAACAAACAATGATCCACGTTCAAATGCCCGATGATTATGAAATGCCGGGCTTAAGCAAAACGCTTGAACGGGCAGCTCAAGCCGCGCTGGCTCACCAAAAAACTGAAGGTGAACTCAGCGTGCAACTTGGGGACGATCAGTTGCTTCACCAACTCAATAACCAACACCTTGGGGAAGACCACCCCACTGACGTACTTTCCTTTCCCTCTGGCGAAGCAGATCCAGAAACCGGGCAAACCTATTTGGGCGATATCGCGATTTCAGTAGAGCGGGCCCGCAGCCAGGCGGAGGCGGCAGGGCACCGCATGGACGAAGAATTGCAGCTACTGGTGGTGCATGGCGTGCTGCATTTGCTGGGTCACGACCATGCCAACATAGACGAAAAGGGCGCTATGTGGGCCGCCCAGGCAGCCATCCTCGAATCGCTCGAAGTGCGCATTGCTCCCGATGCTTTTGAGGGATAGCGCACATTAGTATGGTTGCATTTCTTCGCGCAAGGATAAATTCATTCAAACCAGCCCTTGAAGGCTGGTGGTTCGTTTTGCGCACCCAGCAAAACGCCTGGCTGCACGCTTTCATCACAGTAGTGGTGTTTTTATTGGCCTGGTGGCTGCACCTGGACCGCAACGATTGGGCACTTCTCCTGCTCACCACGGGTCTGGTTTGGTTGGCCGAATTCATCAACACGGCCCTTGAAGCTCTTGTAGATCTGGCCAGCCCGGGAAGCCACCCACTGGCCAAAACCGGCAAGGATATCGGCGCGGCGGCGGTGCTAATCGCTGCTTTGTGCGCGGTGCTGGTGGGGCTGCTGGTGCTCGGCTCGCCGCTCCTGGCGCGGCTGAACGCCTTGCTATAATCCTGCTTCGTCCTCGCCCTATTTATAGAAAGGAAACTCGCACCTTGGGTTTTGGAGAGCGCCAATGAACCGCGCGGCTCAATTTGCCGACCTACAGATGCGCATGCGCGCCTGCCGCGCCTGTTTGAATGCAGGCTACTACGTGGAATCGCCGGCGGTGACCCAAGGGATGGTCAGTGCTCAGGTGATGACCATCGGGCAGGCGCCTGGCATCACCGAGGTTGAAGCCGCGCGGCCCTTCAATGCCGGTAGCGGATCGCGGCTATTTCAATGGCTTGGGGAGGCAGGCATCAAAGAGGATTGGTTCCGCTCGACACAATACATGAGCAGTGTGACAAAGTGCTATCCGGGGCGCGTTGCAGGTGGCAGCGGCGATCGGGTGCCGAGCCGTGCTGAGCAGATGCTCTGCCACCCATTTCTGGTTGAAGAGTTAGCCTTGGTGGCGCCTAAACTGGTTGTTCCAATTGGGGGGCTGGCCATCAAACTTTTCTTCCCCAAACACCTGCGCCTGGACGAGATCATCGGCACGGAAATCGAACGGGATGGCCGATGGATCGTGCCACTACCCCACCCCTCAGGCGCCAGCCGCTGGCATCAGATCGAAGCCAACAGGCCGCTCATTGAGCGCGCCATTCGTCTGATCGGTAAACGCTTTAAGAGTCTGAATTTGCTTTGAGGGGGATGCGCTAGGAAGCCAGTTCGCGGGCATAGGTATCCGCAAACAGCGCTGGGCCACCGCCCGTATGCCAGAAAAGCACTTTGTCCTGCGAATTAAAAAACCCTTTCCGCACCAGATCAATCATTCCTGCGGCGGCGCGGCCAGTATAGACCGGATCCACCAGTAAGCCCTCCAAGCTGCCAAGCAAGCGGATCGCCTCGCGTTCTGCATTGCCCATCACTGCATAACCATCCCCCAAATAGCCATCGTTAACCAGCATATCGGCAGCCGAAACCGGGAGCTGCTGTCCCAACAACGTTGTCGTCTCCCCGGCCAACGCAGCCACGCGCGGGGCTAGCTCCTCGGCTTTTTCATCCACGCAGATGCCCAAAATTGATCCCTCATAGTCAAGCAATTTAGCTCCCGCAACCAGACCAGCCTGCGTGCCTCCCGATGATGTGGCAAACACAATCCAATCCGGCTGGATTTGGACTAGCAACTCTTCCAGCGCGTAGGCATAGGCCGCGGCGCCCAGCGGGCTGGAGCCGCCATAAGGGACCAGATAAGGTTTGCCGCCGTCAGCCTTTGCATGCTCATAGACGGCCTGCAGTTCCGCATCCCGCCCTGATTTGGACACCCACCGTATATCTGCGCCAAAAAGATGATCCAGCAACACGTTGGCATCTTTGCGCGACGGCTCCTCCCCAGCTAACACCAGGGTGCAGGCCAAGCCCAAACGGGCCGCGGCCGCCGCAGTTTGGCGACAATGGTTGGATTGAGTAGCCCCAGCTGTGATAAGTCGGTCTGCCCCTTCTGCCAGCGCCGCGGCTGCCAGATATTCCAGCTTACGGGTTTTATTCCCCCCGAAAGCCAACCCAGTTTGATCGTCGCGCTTGACCCAAATGGATGGGCCGCCCAATTCTGCGGAGAGCCGTGGCAGGGCCTCCAGCGGCGTGGGCAAATGCGCCAGGGCCAAACGCGGCAGGCGTTTCATTCCTCCAGGCCGCCCTGCACTTGGCCCTGGGTAAGGCGTCGCCCGCGCCAGCGCATCAATGCAATGACGCGCGGCAGCACTTGAGCATAAATTCGGTAGATCCACGGTTGAAGGGGCAGGTCCCAGGCCCCGATATGGCGCGCTTCGTAGGCCGCCAAACCCTGCTTGAAACGATAGACCCCCCACATGGGATCATTTTCGTTGAATTCGTCAGGTGCGCCCCACAAATCGTAAACCTCACAGCCCGCTTCCTTGGCCGCTCGAATAGCCTCCCATTGCAGCAAGTAGTTGGGCATCATGTCGCGGTGAAGATCGCGTGACATGCCATAGATATACCAGGCCTGCTCACGGAAAATGAAGAGCATCAGGGCCGCGACCGGCTCGCCTTCCACTTCAGCGATCAGCGGAGTGAGCATCTCGGCAGCAAAAAATTGCTCCCAAACGGCACGATAGTAATCCTCGCTGCGGATCACAAATCCATCCCGCACCGAAGTTTCGGCGTACATCTGGTAGAGCGCCGGGAAGTCTTGCGGCCCACCCTTTCGCACCGTAACCCCTTTGCGACCTGCTAGGCGCACGTTGTAGCGCGTTTTTTGTTTCATTGCCCCCAGCAGCTCATCCTCAGAGGCCTCAAGATCGATGAGCATGGTGTTGGGCATTTGCACTTGCTCGTTGGAGTACCGCCAGCCCCGGGCGCGAAAATCCGCCACCAACGCCTGGGCTGCCGTGTTTTCAACTGCACCCTCCTCGCCGTGAATTCCCGTGCCCAAGATCACGTCGGGATCAATTTTGATAAAAAATGCGCCAAGCTCACGACCGAATTCCACCAATCCATCCAGCACACGTTGGCGCAGCGCAGCATCCGACCAGTCGCGCAGCAGCGGCCCTTTCGGCACGTAGAGCATGCACAACGAACGATTGAACAAAGGCAATTGAATATGGCGCTGTAAAATTTGGGCGGCGGCCTGCAATTCGCCGTTATCGTCTTCCCAGGTGCGGTAATGCGCTTCCCAGCCGAAGGCCTGCTTGGCTTGCGCCCATTCCCAGGTTTGCAGGAGGTGCGGCCGTGGCAATTGGGCGATTAAGTTATTCCATCGCCTGGAATCCATCCTAATCGTCATAGGTTTGCTGGAGCGGCTTAAAATTGCATCCGGGAACCATGCTCTCTAACTCCGCTAAAATCGCATCGGCCTTTCCAGCCTGAGCCAGCTTTTCAAGACGATCGATCCCATCGCGGAGTTGCTTGGTTGCCAAATGGGGCGTTTCTAGCACACGCTGAATATCAGGATGAATGGTGGCTTCGTATTCCGCTCCAGGCTCAATTAATTCTTCGCTCAACTTTTCACCTGGCCGTAATCCAGTATAAACAATCTCAATATCCTCACCGGGTTTCAGCCCCGATAATCGAACCAAATCCGCAGCCATATCCGCCAAGCGCACCGGTTCGCCCATGTCTAGTATGTAGGTGTGCCCCCGATCTCCGAGTGAAGAAGCCTGCAGTACCAAGTGAACCGCCTCTGGAATGGTCATGAAATAGCGTTCCATATCTGGATGCGTGACAGTGATTGGCCCGCCCAGCATGATCTGCCGCTTAAACAACGGGATTACAGAACCGCGACTTCCCAGCACATTTCCAAAACGGACCACACAGAAATCTCGTTTTGCGCGTTTGGCAGCATCCAATACAACCCATTCGGCTATCCGTTTGGTGGCCCCCATTACACTTGATGGGTTGACGGCCTTGTCTGAAGAGATCATTACTAATTGTTGCACATCGTGTTTTTCGGCAGCGTCGAGCACATTTCGAGTGCCCAAAACATTGTTAGTGATTGCCTCTGATGGATTCCCCTGCATTAAGGGAACGTGCTTGTGCGCAGCAGCGTGAAAGATCACATGAGGTTTGAAGGTGTCTACAACATGATCCATACGTTCTTTATCACGAATGTCAGCGATTATCGGCTGGATATCCAAATCAGGAAACTCAATATGCAGCTCCATGAAAATTTCAAAAATGCTATTTTCACCGTGCCCAAGCAGGATTAGTTGGCTTGGCCCCCACCGGGCAACCTGCCGGCAGAGCTCACTTGCGATAGACCCACCAGCTCCTGTAACAAAGACCCGTTTATTGTTTATGCTGCTTCCCACTCGCTTACGGTCTATCTGTGCAGGCTTACGACGAAGGAGATCGGTGATATCGACTTCGCGCAAACGATTAACCTTCACAGTTCCCCCAATCAATTCATAGATGCCGGGCATGGTGCGGAAGGGTACGTTCGCCTGCATGCACAATTCGGCAATTTTCCGAATCAGGCTTCCCGGAGCGCTGGGGACCGCGACAATAACTTCTTCAACGCGTAATTGCTCAACTTGATTTGGCAAATCATTTAATCCGGCAACCACCGGGACACCATGAATTTTTTGGCCAATCTTTTCGGGGTCATCGTCCAAGACTGCAATGGGTTCAACTGCCAATTGGGGATTTTTTTGAAGTTCGCGCAGGAATAATGCTCCGGCACTGCCCGCACCTACCAAAAGGATCCTGCGCGGTCGGGGCAAAGATGGTGTGGGAACTAACGCATCTTTCTCTGCTATCAGGCGAAAACTGAATCGCAACGCGCCCACCGCGGCGAGCGATCCCAGCCAATCAATCACTAGCACTGAACGCGGAAAACCAGAAAACAAACCGACGAAAAACAGCAGCAGCATACTGATGGAAACTACTAGCGAAGCGGCACTAACCGCCTTGATGATGAGTTTCATCTCCTCGATACTCGCGTAAGCCCACACGCGCTGATACAGGCCCATTCGGCGATATATCAGTGGCTTGACGATTAAAGCCACTAAAAGCATTGTGAATAGCGCCGGCAAGTAGTCGAGGAAAAGCTGCTCCAGGTTTAGGCGTAGGCCGAAACTGCCCATCACGCTGCCAGCTATAAGGGCAAAGTCCGCGGCCAATAGGCGATTACCGCGCAAGCGACGAAAAAGCTCAATCAGGCGCTTGCTCCTACGCTCTGACTCAGTCCCTCAGCTAGGCTGACCTGGGTTTGAAACTCGAGAATCTCCGTCGCACGCGAGGGATCCCCCACCGAGCGCGGCACATCGCCGAGGCGCGCTTCGGCAAACGTCGGCGGAAGTGCCGCCGGGAACAGCGACGAAAGAATTTGCAACAATGCAATCAAGGTGGTTTCCTTTCCTGAGCAAATATTGATTGCTTTGCCCGGCGCATCCTCCACTTCCGCAGCCAGTAAATTGGCCCGCACTACGTCTCCCACATAGACGAAATCGCGGCTTTGGCTTCCATCACCAAAAACCACGGGCGCTTCCCCCACCTGCATACGATCCACGAATTTCGGAATCACGGCCGCATAATCCGAATTTGGGGATTGGCGCAGCCCAAATACATTGAAATAGCGCAGTGCCACCGTGGGCAGGCCGTAGCCATGTGTGTAGAGCTCAGCCAGGGTTTCGTTGAACAACTTGGACGCCGCATAGGGGGAAAGAATCTGCGTGGGGCCGGTTTCATTCAAAGGCATTTGGTTGATAGCACCATATACCGCCGCGCTGGATGCCAGCACCACGCGTGCTACCCCGGCCCGACGCGCGGCGGACAACAACTGGGCCACACCATCCACATTGATCGAAAAACAGTCGGCCGGGTTCACGATCGATTCGGGCACAGACACGAAGGCCGCTTGGTGGAAAACCACCTCCACACCATTGAGCACCCGCGCCAAAGCATCGGCGTCCCGTAAATCCTCCTCAACCAGTTCAATGTGCTCAGCTATTGTCGCCAAATTGTGGCGCGCTCCACTGGAAAAATTATCAAGCACGCGTACCTGATCGCCGCGCTGCACAAGCGCTTCGCTGAGATGCGAACCGATGAAGCCCGCTCCGCCGGTTACCAGTACGCTCGTCATTTAGCGGCCCCGCAAGCCAAAAATGGTCGCAATGGTGCGCAGGAGTATCACCACATCCAAAACCAGAGATTGGCGCTTGATGTAATACAGGTCATATTCGAGCTTAATAGCCATATCTTCCAACGAAGCCGCGTAGCCGAAATTAATCTGCGCCCAGCCCGTAATACCGGGCTTGGCGAGCAGCCGCGCTCGATAGAAGGGAATCAGCTCCTCGAAATGCTGCATTAGCTCAGGGCGCTCGGGTCGCGGCCCCACCAACGACATATCGCCACGCAGCACGTTAATAAATTGCGGAAATTCGTCGAGGTGGGCTTTGCGCATGATGCGCCCCAAGGGTGTACTGCGCTCATCGTCTTCCTTGGCGAGTTGCGGGCTGCCGTCTTCTTCTGCATCGTGGCGCATGGTGCGGAATTTAATAATCGTATAGGGCCGCCCACCATTGCCTGCCCGGGTCTGCGAAAAGAAAATTGGCCGACCCGATTCAAGCAGAATTATGGGTATCAAAAAAATCGAGATCAGGATAAGCAACGCTACGCCAACCAAACCACCGACAATATCTATCAACCGTTTGAAGACCTGGTAGAAGCGGTTAATACGCGTTTCATCAATAAAGGAACGCAGCATCCAATCAGCTTCGAGATGATGCACCGGGACCCGGTCGAGCAACTCTTCGTAAGCCACCGGCATGCGCGTGATCTCCATGCCGTGCTCTTGAGCCTCCAGTAGCGCCCCAAACATATCCTCCCGCATGCGCCCGGCCACGGCCACCAGTACATCTGTGAGGCCCTCTCGCTCAATCAACGGGAGCAGTAATTTGTTGCCACCCAGCACGACATGGCCCTGAACTTTTTTGCCTTTTTTCTTGGGGTCATCATCGATCACGCCTACCAGATGATAGGGCAACGGGAGAATGGCGTTAATCACCTTGAGCAGCGCTTCACCGGTGGCCCCACCGCCGACCACCACTGCCCGCCGCATAAATTGGGGCGCGGTAAAAATCCGAATGTACACCAGCCGCCAGAGCATCGTGAGGAGCCAGGCGCTGAGTGCAAAACCAGCAACTCCGCGACGGGGCAATGAGCCGGGGTCGGAGGTGAAATAGAACAGGCTGTAAAAGCCCATGCCAATCAGGGCCGCGATTGCCAGTCCGGCGCGTGTTTCGGGCCAGCGAGAGGCGCGATGGGGATCATAGGTTTCTACAAGCAGCACCAGCCAAAAGAAGGGCAGCAAGTAGAACCAAAATGGCGGCCGCGCTTGCAAAAATTCAAAAAAGCTAAGCGGCCCGGGCTGCTGCACACCAGTGGACCAATAATAGAGGGCGATCACCAGTGCAAGCACCGACATGAAAAGATCGCCAAAAATCAGCAACGCACGACGTTCACCAATCCCGAGGCGCCACAGGCTGGCTTGTTCAGTTCGTTTGGAATTCGACATACGGGACAGGCGCTACGCCTCTCGGGATCCAGAGCTAAATATGCTATACAAAAAGGCACTCCCCCAGGCCAGGTGCATAGTGGCCATTGCCAGAGAGAGGCCGATCACGACACGGATATCCTTCATTTGTATTCCTTTTAGCGCTCCGGCCCCCCCGAGGAGCAGGCCATATAATACCATTACACTCCCCCAGAGCCTGAGCAGCCCGGGCCACCAAATCGAGAGCAGCGGCATCCCAACAAGGCCGGCCACAAAGGCTGGCGCTGCGAACTGTCGCCAGCGCAAGCTGCGCGGAAAACGCTTCAGCATCCGCCATTTCCAATAGCCATAGCGCCAGTATTGCCGGGCCAGTGCTCCCAGCGTGGGTCGTGCAAAATAGATTGAACGGATGGCCGGGTCCAGCCACACGCGCAGGCCGCGCTGCCGGATACGATGATTGAATTCGTAATCCTCGTTGGTTTGCAGCGACTCATCGAAGGGTCCGATCTCACCAACTAGGCTGCGCTTGAAAGCCCCAAACGGGACCGTATCCACCGCCTGGGCTCGCGCGCTGGTCGCTAGACGATAATTGGCGTCCCCCACGCCCAACGGGTGTGCGGCGGCCAGCGCAATCGAGCGCGCCATCCAAGTATCCGCTCCTGGCTGAATCTCCCATACCCCACCCACATTGGCACCTCTGCCCGCCTCTAAATTGGCTGCGCTACGCGCCACATAGTCACGATCCGGCACACTGTGGGCATCTAGGCGCACTACAATTTCGCCCTTCGCAGCTGCTAGCGCCAGGTTCAAACCTGCCGGAATGCTGCGGCTGGGATTGTCAATAATCATGAGCGTGAGATCAGGGTACTCGTCTTGGAAAGCTGCTATCCGAGCACGCGTTTGGTCCTCAGAAAAACCATCCGCGATGATCACTTCCAGTTTCTTGCGCGGATAACTCTGGGCATAGAGGGCCACAAGCAAAATAGTGATCGTCTGCTCTTCGTTAAAACAAGGCACGATGATTGAAACCTGAGTCATGCAGGCGCTCCATCCAACGGAAGGCGAACGATAAAGCGGCTGCCCTGCCCCGGCTGGCTCTCCACGCGGAGTTCTCCGCCGTGGGCATTCACAATTTTCTGGGCAATCGAAAGCCCCAGCCCCGCGCCGCGTGGGCGGCCCCCGCTCCTTGCCTTATCCACCTGAAAAAAGCGCTCAAAGATACGGTCAACCTCCTCGGCTGGGATGCCCGGCCCGCTATCACGGACCGTTACCAGCAACGCGCCGTTGCCCTGTTGGGCGCTGATGTTAACTTCCCCGCCTTTTGGGGAGAATTTCAATGCGTTCTCAACCAAGTTATTAAACACTTGTGTAAGTCGGTCTTGATCACCCACCACCTTTGGCAAATTGTCAATCTGGCTGACGATGCGCACCCCTGCTAGTTCTGCCTGGGGGACAAAGCGCGCCCTCACCTCGCGGAGCAACTGGCCCATATCCACCGTCACACGATTTAGTGGTGCAGTTCCGGCGTCGAGGCTGGCCAAATCGAGCAGCTCTACCACCATGCGATGCATGCGACCAGCCTCATTGAAGATCACCTGAGCTGCCTGTTTCAGACCCTCACCTCCTTGCACAGTTCCATCCAAAATCGCCTGCGCAAAGCCCTGTACGGAAGTTAGTGGGGTTTTCAATTCGTGGGATACGTTGGCGACAAAATCGCGTTGGGATTGTCGGCTGGTATGCACCTGGTGGCTCATCTCGTTGAAGGCGCGCGCCAACGATTGCACCTCGCGCGGGCCATTGGGTTGTATCTCAGTCAACTGCCCTTCGGCGACGCCCCTGGAGGCCTGCGAAATGCCCTGCAGCGGGCTTGCAATCCAACGGGCCACCAGAAAGGAAAAGAGCAGGGATAGCGCCAGGGCCAGCAATGCCGCCCGGGCAATCGGCGCAAAGAATTCGTCGGTAAACACCGCCAGCACCGGAACGGCAGGCCGAGGCGTAGCCAAAAGGAGGCGGACGCGGCCCTGAAGCATTCGGTGGGTATATAACCATTCTTGCCCGCTCGCATCCGTGAATTCAGCCACTTCGGCCAGTGGTCCCGGCCCACTGGCCAGGCGAAGCTCTGGCAGCGCGCCAGCGGAATCGGCCCGCGAATCAGCCAGCAAATCACCCTGGCTATTCAAAATCAGCACGCGTACATCCAGCAATTCATCTGCACTTTGCACGATCTCTTCCAAATTCGTCTCTCCGCCAAGGTTGAGCCGTTGGCGTTGAATTGTGTTGGCCGCCGAAATCAGATTGATCTCCGCCTCACGCGCCACACGCGGGTTGCGCACCAGAAACACTAACAGCGCGAACGTGATCGCCGCCAATACTGCGCCACCGACCAACATGTAAGAAAGCCACAATCGTGCACGTAGCGAACTAAACATCAGGCCACCAGTTTATAGCCCACTCCGGTAAGCGTTTCGATCTTGACCGCGCTATCCCCCAGACGTTTCCGCAGATAGGCCACATGCACATCAACGGTTCGCGTTTCTCCATAATAGTCGTAGCCCCAGGCCAGGCGCAGCAGTTGCTCGCGGGTGAGCGCCAGGCCCTTGTGTTCGGCAAAAGTCCAGAGTAAGTCGAATTCCTGAGTGCGCAGTGCAACCAAATCGCCATTTACCCGGACTTCACGCCGGGCGCTATCAATGCTCAGATCACCAAGATGAATGGGTTCACTCTCAGGCACCGAGCGAGCAGTGCGCCGCAGCAGGGCTTTCACGCGCGCCACCAGTTCACGCGGGTTGAAAGGCTTGGTCATGTAGTCGTCAGCGCCCATCTCGAGGCCCACGATCTTGTCCACGTCATCATCGCGCGCAGTCAGCATAATGATCGGAAGCGTGTGTTTTTCCGCGCGCAGTCTGCGGCAAACTTCATAGCCATCCAGCTTGGGAAGCATCAGATCGAGCACAATCAGCGCCGGGCTGCTCTTTGCGACCGCCTCCAGCGCGGCCGCCCCATCGCCCACGCCCAGGGTACGGTAACCCTCCTTGGTTAAATACAACTCGGCCAGCTCTACAATGCTGGGCTCGTCGTCCACCAGAAGAATTAATTCGCCGGCCATTGCATCTAAGCCAGGGCGGCCACCGCTTCGATTTCCACGCGCGCCCCGGCGGGCAACGCAACCACCTGCACCGCAGATCGAGCCGGAGGCGCCTCATCGAAATATTTAGCGTATACCTCGTTCACCGCGCCATAGTCGGCGATATCGGCCAGAAAGATGGTCACTTTGACGATCGAGCCGAAAGAGGCACCGCCCGCGTCTAGCACCGCGCCCAGGTTCTTCATCGCTTGCTCCGCCTCGGCGCTAACTCCCCCTTCCACCAGTTTGCCACTCTTGGGATCCAGCCCGATCTGCCCGGCGGTAAACACCAGATGCCCGAAGCGCACGCCGTCCGAATAGGGCGCCAGCGGCTTGGCGCCTCCCTCAGGGATAATGATTTGCTTATCAGCCATTGAGACCTCGTTTCGTAGTAATTGGAGCCATTTCGCTTAAGTATACGTGAAGCCCAATCCAGCATTGTAAAATGGATGTAAGCCCAATTTCGGGATTAGCTTTGGCCAATCCATCCATCAATTTCAGCTTGGGAGCGGAGCCGCACAAATTTGATTGGCGCATAAGCCGGGTCCTCTTCGATGCGCCGGAATTGTTCCTGATTGCGGCGATGGGTGCGGATGGCATAGTAAATCACCGAATCGGTACTGAAAAAGCTTGTAACCAGGCTTTCACGATTGCTAGCCCATAGTTCTTGACGGGAGAAACCACGCCGCAGCGTGCGCTTCATCAGCCGCACCACGCACTGCCACATCGGCAAATCCAAGTAGAGAATCGAGTCCGCGCGCGCAAGGATCAGATCCCGCACTTTGGAATAGTTTCCGTCAATTACCCAGGCATCCCCCACGACAACCTCCTGAATGCGTCGCCGAAATTCGTTCAGTTCGAGCATCTGCCAGTTCGCCTGCCAGTGGATTGCGTCCAGTTCCGTGTGTGGGATACGCAAGTGCGCCGCGATGCGTCCGGCAGTAGTGGTTTTGCCTGCACCCGAAGTACCCACCACGAGGATTCGTTTTGAAGCGCACATAGCCCAATTATTCGGAGCAATTAAAAAGTAAAAGGCGAGGAGCACCTCGCCTCTTACCGTTTGCAGCATCGCCTTAGAGAACGATATTGACCAGTTTGCCTTCAACCACGATTACCTTCTTAGGCGGCTTGCCATCCACAAAGGCCTTGATAGCTTCGCTTTCTAGCGCCCGCGCTCGGGTCTCAGCTTCGCTGAGCCCCACCGGCACCGTGATGCGGTCGCGCAGTTTGCCGTTGACCTGCACGACCAGCGTGATCTCGTCCTCTTTTGCGGCGTCTTGATCCAATTCAGGCCATGCTTGCGTGTGGATCGAGTAGGGTTTTCCCATTTCCGCCCACAACTCTTCCGCAAAATGCGGCACCACAGGCGCCAACATGCGCAAATAGTAGTCCTGAGCTTCATCCCAGGCAGAGGTTCCAACAGCGCCTTGCTCCTTGGCCTCCAGCATCTGGTTGAGCAACTCCATCATCGCCGAGACCACTGTGTTGAACTCAAAGCGCTCCAGATCATCGCCCACCTTGCGCAGAGTCTGGTGCACTTTGCGGCGTAAGCCGCGCTGCACTTTTTCAGAGGCACCCCCTCCGCCTGTTTGCTCTTCGGTGAATAGACTCCAGGCACGATGCAACCAGCGCACCACTCCCTGAATATTCTCCGTCATCCAGGGGCCGCCCTCGCTCCAGCGATAGCCAAACATCAGGTAAGCGCGCACTGCGTCGGCGCCATATTCGCCCACCAACTCATCGGGGTCCACCACATTGCCGCGCGACTTGGACATGCGCTGGCCATCGTGGCTCAGGATCTGGCCCTGGTTGCGCAGTTGCAGCATGGGTTCATGCCCTTCGGCGATGCCCATGTCACGCAGCGCTTTGTGGAAAAAGCGCGTGTAGATCAGGTGCATGGTGGCGTGCTCGATGCCACCCGTGTAGGTATCCACAGGCATCCAGTAGTCGTATTCCTTCGGATCGAAAGGCGCCTTGTCATAGCCCGGGCTCAGATAGCGCAGGTGATACCAGGAGGAACACATGAACGTATCCATCGTGTCTGTCTCGCGGATGGCGGGCTCATCGCAGTTGGGGCAGGTGGTGTGTTTCCAGCTGGGATGGAATTTAAGCGGGCTTTCCCCAGTGGGACGCCACTCGATATCATCGGGCAACTCAATCGGCAGCTGATCCTCAGGCACCGGCTGGATGCCGCAGCTCTCGCAATAGACCATCGGGATCGGCGCGCCCCAATAACGCTGGCGCGAGATCAGCCAATCGCGCAGGCGATAGCCTACTGCCGCTTTGCCGATCTTTTGCTTGTCGAGATAAGCTACGGTTTTAGCCACGGCCTCATCGGCCACGGTGCCATCCAGTGGGCCGCTGTTGACCATCACACCGTAATGCGCCGCGGCCGCGGCCATCTTGTCCCCATCCAGAAGCATTTCCCCTTCCGGCTGGATTACCGGACGCACCTCCAAACCAAATTTGCGGGCGAATTCAAAATCGCGCTGGTCGTGAGCCGGCACCGCCATGATCGCGCCGGTGCCATAGGTCAGTAGCACGTAATCCGCGATCCAAATCGGTATGCGCTCATTGTTCACCGGATTGATCGCATAGCCGCCCGTAAACACGCCGGTTTTTTCCCGATCTGTTGCTTCCCGGTCGATATCCGATTGGCGGCCAGTCTGGGCTACGTATTCCTTTACAGCGGCACGCTGCTCGTCTGTAGTGATCTTTTCCACCAGCGGATGTTCGGGGGCTAACACCATAAAGGTTGCCCCCCACAGCGTATCCGGCCGGGTGGTGAAGATCACAAACTCATCGCCCGTTTCGGTTTTGAAGCTTACATCCGCGCCCTCCGAACGGCCGATCCAGTTGGTTTGCAACGTTTTCACAGCCTCCGGCCAATCAATGCCCGAGAAATCCAATAGTTCATCCGCATAGTCGGTGATCTTGAAGAACCACTGCTCCAGCTCACGTTTGATTACCGGCGTGCCGCAGCGTTCGCAGACCCGGTTTTCGCCGATCACCTGTTCGCGCGCCAGTGTCGTATTGTCTTTCGGGCACCAATCCACGGCGGCCCATTTGCGGTAAGCCAGCCCCTTCTCATACAACTTGAGGAAGAACCACTGCGTCCAGCGATAGTATTCCGGATCAGCAGAGATGGCCACACGCTGCCAGTCGAACATCGTGCCAATGCTCTTCATTTGCGTGATCATGTTGGCGATGTTGGCGTAGGTCCATTCTTTGGGATGGATGTTGCGTTTGATGGCCGCGTTTTCGGCCGGTAAGCCAAAGGCATCAAAACCCATCGGGAACATCACGTTAAAGCCTTGCATGCGCTTAAAGCGCGCGCGTGCATCTGAGGGTGTCATTGCAAACCAATGACCCATGTGTAAGTCGCCGGAGGGATAGGGCAGCATAGTGATCGCATAATGCTTGGGCCGCGCATCGTCAATATTGGCCGCGTAAAGACCATCCGCTTCCCATTTAGCCTGCCATTTGGCTTCGACCTTGCTCGGGTTGTATTTTTTGCTCATCGTCTTCTCCAGGTTTAAGTGCGTCGTCTTGGCGTTAAGACGTTTTTCAGCGGTGCGCGAGGAGGCAGTGCACACTCCCGCAACGTTCTTGACTCATCACTGCCTCCAATCTTGAACGAACAATTCTGGTACAAAAAGGATTGTTCGTTTTAAACAAAAATCCCTTCGCCAACAGGGACGAAGGGAAACTCCGCGGTACCACCCAGATTGCGAACATATGTGGTGCGCGTTCGCCTCTCGATTGCGCGTTATCGGGCGCTCCCGTTACCGCTTACTGGTTTCAGCGGCACAGCTTGCCTCATATGAGGCGGCGGGCGAGTTCAGCCATTTCCGTGCTCTGCGGGCACAATGTCGGGCTTGCACCGGGTAATCCCGACTCGCTGGCAGATGGCCTACTACTCCAGCCTACGCTTAATATTCAGTTGTAAGGTGGACCCAGTGGGATTCGAACCCACGACCTCCTCAATGCCATTGAGGCGCGCTCCCAGCTGCGCCATGGGCCCATGTCTGTTGCTTGGGTGGGGCCTTCGCAGTGGACCTGGCGGGATTCGAACCCGCGACCTCATCAGTGCGATTGATGCGCGCTCCCAGCTGCGCTACAGGCCCCTTGTGAGTGGGGAAATTGTACAGGAGCGTTGGAGGGGTGTCAAGCAATGCCGAAGAAAGCGGGCCCAAACGGCAAAGCATCCCTTGAAAGCGATTAGAATCAAGCCGATCGAAAGAAAGGACAACTATGAGGGATGAACTGTTAATCGGTTTAGGCGTGGCCATCGTGGCCGGCAGCATGATCGCTTTCCAAACCACCTTTATCAGTCGTAGCGGCGCAGTAGTCGGCGATGTGCGCAGCGGCATGTTTACTGCTATCACCGGAGCGGTGTTTGCGTCGGCTGTATTGATTTATCTTTGGCGCGGCGGCCTAGGCGATTGGCATTGGGATGGCAGCACCTGGACAGCGATGATCCTGGCAGGTGTCATGGGAACGATAATCGTCACTGGTATTTCCTATGCCTCGCAACGCGTGGGCATTACAGCTACCTTAGCCGGTCTCTTTTTAGGGCAGATGTTAATTTCGTCGTTTGTGGATGCTCGCGGCCTGGGTGGCAGCGCTGAGGTAATCCCCTTTACCCTAACCCGCTTCATGGGAATAACCTTGCTGGGCTTCGGCATATATCTACTATTGTTCAGACGTTAATTTATTCCCCCAGGCGAATACGCGGGTTCAAAGCCGCATACAGCAAATCGGCGGCCAAATTGGCCAGCGCAAACCCCAGCACCGTCACCATACTGATCGCCTGAAGCAGGGGCAAATCACGCCGGTTGATCGCAAACAACATCAAGCGGCCTAATCCCGGATAATTAAACACATTTTCCACCACCACCAAGCCGCTGATCAGCCACCCAAAAGAAATGGCCACGACAGTAATCGTTGGCAGCAGCGCGTTGCGCAGCACATGCTTGAACATCACTGTCCGCCGCGGCAAGCCCTTGAGATAGGCGGTGCGCACATAAGGCTGCTTGAGTTCCTCCAGCACGCCGGCCCGAGTCAGCCGAGCAATGTAAGCTAGCAGCACAAAGGTGGCGGTTAGCGCCGGCAGGATCAAACTGGGCAACGCTGCAAAAAATGGCGTCCCCGCCCGGATGGAAGAATTCGCTGGCAGCCCCAGCTTGAACGCCAAGAGCTCGATCAGGATAATGCCCGTCACGAATTCCGGCAGCCCCACCACGGATAACGAGGCCACACTAATCAGGTTGTCCTGCCAGCGCCCCTCTTTGAAAGCAGCCAGCGCTCCCAGAGCCGTCCCCGCAGGAATGGCC
>QWJF01000027.1 GCA_009391835.1 Chloroflexota bacterium
AGGATATAATTTCCCCATGAAGAAATTTCTGCTTGCCGCTTTGCTGGCTGTATTCGTGATCGGCGCTTTTCCCGTGTCTGCGCTGGCTGCCCCGGGTGGGCCTCTGTGCTTGCCTGGCTCCGGCGTGTCCTCAACCGAGTGTTTGAATTTTGGCCCCTCGGCATATTTGAAGTCGATGGCGGACCTGGGCCTGAATTTCCCGATACGCGCGTTGCCCGCCACTCCCATTGACCCTGCATTTAGCGACCTGGATATCAATTACGCCACAGTCACCACCCTCAGTGGCGATGAAGTCCTGCCGCGCCCCTTTTTCGCTACCGTGCAAGACGCCGTGGAATACCTCGCACCAACCGGGTATATGAAGCCTGGCGCGGGTGTGCAATATGTTGCCTATACTTCAGTTCAAACAGTGGATGGCATAAATTACTATCTCACTGAGAAGGGCTGGATGCGCCGTAGCGATCTTTCCCCGGCTCAGGTGCGCCGCTTTACGATGGGCGTGGAATTCAGCTCCACTCCCTCCCGCCCTTTCGGATGGGTCCTGGAATATGCCAATGGCGAGAACGCGCCCTACCGCGCCTGGACGTCACCTAGCATGGGCGCATCCCGTTCAACCGCGACATTTGAAGCCTACAGTATCTTGCAAGTCTTCGATGTTCAGCAAGATGGTGATCTCAAATGGTATATGGTCGGCCCGGATCAGTGGCTGAGTTCACTGCAAATGCGCCTTGTCTACCCAATGAGTGAGCCCCCCGAAGGCGTTGAGAACGGCCGCTGGATAGATATCAACCTGGAAGAGCAAACCTTTTCAATTTACGAAGACAACCAGATGGTCTTCGCCACGATGATTGCCACCGGATTGGACAACCTGTGGACCCGGCCCGGCCTTTTTCAAATTTATGAGGGCCATGAGGCCACCACAATGAGCGGCGATTTTTCGGGCGGTACCGGCGGCTATTACTCCCTGGCCGATGTGCCTTGGACACTCTACTACGACCAGGCCCGCGCCATCCACGGTGCTTACTGGCGTCCCAAGCAATTCTTTGGTTTCCAGGGCTCTCACGGCTGCGTGAACCTCCCTGTGGGGGATGCGCACTGGGTCTTCGAATGGGCCCAGGTTGGCGATTGGGTTTACGTCCACGATCCTTCGGGGCGAACCCCCACTGATGCAGAGTTCGCTTATGGGGCCGGCGCGCCCTAAAAACAAGCCAAATTCTTAATGTCCAAACGAGGCGCATCGAAAATGCGCCTCGTTTGCTATCGGGCGACTGCCAGGCTGCCCAATTGGATTCGCTCACTGCAGGGCGTCCCACAGACTTGATGGTAAACTCTAAATTCGCAGACAAATAGACCGCTGAGACCGAGGCCCATGCTCTCAAACCCCGAAAAAATCATCTTTCTCGTTGCTGCAGGAATCACCGTAATTGCCGTGGCGCTAGTGATCCGCCGCATGGTGCGCATCATCGCACGCGGCCAGGGTAAGCCGGATTGGAGCGTGGTTCCTGGCCGGCTGGTAGAGGTACTGACGAAAACGGTGGCGCTCACCCCGGTGTGGGGCACGCGCTTCTGGGCCAGTGTGTTCCATGCGATGGTTGTTTGGGGCTTCATGTTCTACTTGTTTGTCAATATCGGCGACTCGCTGGAAGGGCTGATTGGCGGCTACGTATTCCTGGGGAGCGGCATGCTCGGCAACCTATACCGCCTGCTGGCGGATGTCCTGAGCGTCAGCGCGCTGGTCGGCATGGCCGCGCTATTGCTGCGGCGCTTTGTGGTGGGTGCCCCCGAATTAAAGACGCGCGAAAATATCTTGCTGCATCCAAAAGCGCGCGCCGGCATCCGGCGCGATTCGCTCATTGTGGGCCTGTTTATTCTGCTGCATGTGGGTGGACGCTTCCTGGGCGAAAGCTTCCAGGTGGCCGCAGCTGGTGGGGACGCGTGGCAGCCCTTTGCCAGCTTATTGGCGGGGGCCTGGGCAGGTTGGAGCGAAACCGCGCTGCTAGCTGGTGAGCATTTCGGGTTCTGGCTGGCGCTGGGCCTGATCATGGCCTTCTTCCCCTACTTCCTGCTTTCGAAACACGTGCACCTATTCATGGCGCCGATCAACTTCCTACTGACGCCCGAATATCGTTCGCCCGGCCAGCTTGAGAAGCTGGATTTTGAGGACGAGAGCATTGAGCAGTTTGGGGCCACCTATCTGGAAGACCTGGGCTGGCACCAAATTTTGGATGGCTATGCCTGCATTATGTGCAATCGCTGCCAGGACGCCTGCCCCGCCTACAGCACGGGCAAGGTACTTTCGCCGGCCGCGCTGGAAATCAACAAGCGCTATTTTATAAACCAGGAGGGCGCCGCGCTGGCAGCCGGGCTACAATCCAGCCAGCCCCTCTTGGATTTCGCTATCAGCCAGGAAGCGGTGATGGCCTGCACAGCTTGCGGGGCCTGTACCGAGATCTGCCCGGTGGGCAATGACCCAATGCGCGACATTATGGATATCCGCCGCTCAATGGTGCTGATGGAGAACAAATTCCCGGAGGAGTGGCAATCCGCATTTCGGGGCATGGAGCGCAGCGCGAACCCCTGGAATGTGCCGCAAACGGAGCGCATGAAGTGGGCCGAAGGGCTAAACGTGCCGACCTACGAGCAAAACCCGGATGCCGACATTTTGTGGTGGGTGGGTTGCGCGCCGGCGACAGACGCACGCGCACAGAAAACCGCCCAGGCGTTGGTCAAGGTGCTCAACGCCGCTGGGGTCAATTTTGCGGTCTTGGGCAAACAGGAACAATGCACCGGCGATTCAGCGCGACGCGCGGGCAACGAGTATTTGTTCTTTGAACTGGCTAGCGCCAACGTCGAGATGCTGAATGCGGTGGCGCCCAAACGCATTTTGACCACCTGCCCACACTGCATGCACACCCTGGAGAACGAATACCCCGAATTTGGAGGCAATTACGAAGTCGTGCACCACACCCAATTTATTGATGAACTGGTGGAGGCGGGACAATTGCACTTGAGCGCCGGGACGATGGAGCGGCTGACCTATCATGACCCTTGTTATTTAGGGCGGCAGAACGATGTGTTGATCGAGCCGCGCAAGATTCTCTCCAACGTGAGCGGCGACTTTGTGGAGATGGCCAAGAGCGGCGAGCAATCCTTTTGCTGCGGGGCGGGGGGCGCCCAGATGTGGAAGGAAGAGGAAGCCGGCGACACGCGCGTGAGCGCCGAGCGCATCCGTCAGGCCAAGGAGACGGGCGCGGATACAGTGGCAGTGGGCTGCCCCTTCTGCATGATTATGCTGACTGACGCAGCCAAGGCTGAAGCTCCCGAGTTGCAGTTGCTGGATGTGGCCGAGATTGTGGCGATGAATTTGCAGGAGCAAAACTAAATGGCGACTAAAGTAATTATGCCTGTGATGGGCGAAGGCGTGACCGACGCCACCATCACCAAGTGGCTGAAACAGGTGGGGGACGAGGTCAAGGAATACGATCCCCTCGTTGAGGTGAACACCGACAAGGTGGATACGGAAGTGCCCAGCCCAACCAGCGGCGTGGTCTTGAAGATTGTGCCCGCGGAGGGCAGCGTCGTTGAAGTGGAAAGTGTGTTGGCCTGGATCGGCAAGCCGGGCGAGAAAGTACCCGACGATGGCGACGCGCCTGCCAAGCCCAAGGCAAAACCTGAAGTCAAAACAGAGCCAAACCCTGCTGCGCCATCCCCGCAGCCAATTCCCGTAGCGCCCACACCCATGCCGGTGAGCCCCGCGCCCGCCTCTACAATAGCCCCAGCTCCCCAGCGTGCGCCAGTCCTTGGCTCGGGCGGACCAGTGCCCGTCTCGCCGCTCGTGGCCCGCATCGCCCGTGATCACAACGTGAATCTCTCGCAGGTGCCCGGGACAGGCTCCGGGGGGCGTGTGACCAAGCAGGACGTGCTGCATTTTGTGCAGAGCGGCGGCGCACAGCCAGCGGCCAGCGGCGGTAATGGGGCGGCGACATTACCAAAATTTGATGGCCAAAACATGGCCACCTTCCTATCACCCGTAGTGAAGGGCATGCTGCGCGAGCACAATCTGGATGTGAGCCGCATTCAGGGGACCGGCAAGGACGGGCGCATTACCAAGCAGGATATTGAAGCGCTGCTGGCCAGCGGCGGGCAAGCGCCTGTGGTGATCGCGCCGATGCCGGCGCAGACGAGCAAGCCGAAATTCCCACCCGCCTTTCCGGATGCAGTCCCCGGACAGGTGATGAAGCTGAACCCTGTGCGCAAGTCCATCGCCGAGCACATGGTTCGCAGCAAACACACCTCGCCGCACGTGACCACCATCATGGAAGCCGATATGAGCGCAGTATTTGCCCATCGGGCGGCAAACAAGGCGGGCTACGCCCAACAAGGCGTACGCCTGACGATCACGCCCTACTTCGTGGCCGCGATTGCGGCGGCCTGCCGGGCATATCCGATTGTCAATTCGTCCTGGGGCGATGAAGGCGTGGCGATACACGGGCAAATTAATGTTGGAGTCGCAACCGCGTTGGAGCCGGACGGGCTGATTGTGCCAGTGATTAAGAATGCTGGAGCGCTGAGTTTGCTGCAGATTGCCCAGGCCGTGAATGATCTGGCGGAGCGGGCGCGCGCCAAGCAGTTGAAGCCCGACGAAGTGCGCGGCGGGACGATTACCATCACCAACCACGGGACCAGCGGCTCGCTTTTCGCCACCCCGATCATCAACCAGCCGCAGTGCGCCATCCTGGGCACCGGCGTGATCGAAAAACGCGTCAAAGTGATCAACGATGCGATTGCCATCCGCCCAATGGTCTATCTGGGGCTGACCTTTGACCACCGCATTCTGGATGGCGCCGTGGCAGACTATTTCCTGGGCACTGTAAAATATGCACTTGAGAGCTGGGTTTAACCCAGAAAGGTTTTTGAGAGGTTTTGTATGGCGAATTATGATGTGATTGTGATTGGGGCGGGGCCGGCGGGTTATGTAGCCGCGATCCGGGCCAGCCAATTGGGGCAAAAAGTGGCCATTGTGGATCGGGAATTCCTGGGCGGTATCTGCCTGAACGTGGGCTGTGTGCCCTCGAAATCCCTCCTCAAAAACGCCGAAGTGGCCCACACTTTGCGGGAACGCGCCGATGAATTCGGTTTCAGCTTCAAGGATCTCAAGCTGGATTACAGCGTGGCGGTGAAACGCAGCCGCCAGGTGAGTGATCGTCTGGTTAAGGGCGTGGGATTCCTGATGAAGAAGAACAAGATTGACGTGCATATGGGTAGCGCCCGCTTGACGGCCAAGGAAACAGTTGAAGTTAAGCCCGCCAAGGGCAAAGCCGAATCACACAAAGCCAGGAACATTATTATTGCCACCGGCGCCAGCGCCGTGACGCCGCCAGGACTGGAAAGCGATGGCAAACAAGTAGTGACATTTTGGGAAGCCATCCTGCAGGAAACCTTGCCCAAATCTGCGGTAATTGTGGGCGGCGGCGCCATCGGGCTGGAGTTCGCCACGGTCTGGAACTCCTACGGTGTGCCGGTGACCGTCGTCGAATTACTTGACCGGATTCTGCCGCGCGAAGATGAAGAGGTCAGCAAAGAGCTTGCCAAGCAACTGACCAAGAAGGGCATCACCATCATGACCGGCACCAAGGTCGAAGGGGTAGATAAGCTCAAGACCAAGGTCAAGGTAAAAGTAAGCGGCAAGCAATCCGAGGAGCTGGAGGCCGACCAGGTGCTGGTGGCCATCGGGTTCAGGGCAAACACCAAGAACTTGGGGCTGGAAGACGTCGGTGTGAAGCTAGGGGAGGCCGGTGAAATCCTGATCGATGAGCGCATGAGCACCAATGTGTCGGGCATCTGGGCGATCGGCGACGTCACCGCCAAACTGATGCTGGCCCACGTCGGCTCAGCGATGGGCATTGTCGCCGCCGAAAATATCGCCGGCGTCGAAACCGTGACGCTGGATTACACCATGATGCCGCGCGCGACCTATTCGCAGCCGCAAGTAGCCTCCTTTGGGATGACCGAAGCCGAGGCCAAAGCGGCGGGGTACGAACTGAAGGTGGGGCGCTTCAACTTCCAGGCCAACGGCAAGGCGTTGGGCCTCGGCGATTACGCCGGTTGGGTGAAGCTGATTACAGATGCGAAGTATGGCGAAATCCTGGGCGCCCACATGGTCGGCCCTGAAGTGACCGAGCTGCTGCCCGAGTTGACCATTGCCCAAATGATGGAGTTGACGGCTTACGAAATTTCTCGGAACGTGCACGCCCATCCAAGCTTGAGCGAAGTGCTGATGGAAGCCGCCCACGCCGCCGAGGGGCACTCGATCCACTCCTGATACGCGAGCCCGATTGAATTTCGTGCCGGAAAGGGGCTTTTCGCTTGGGTATTGTTCCCGAGGAGCGATTCTTGTATAGTGAGGGGAAAGATGGAGGTCAGAATGAATAGATCACGTTTTATTCTATGGGTATGCATTGTATTTATCTTGGTGGCCTGCGGGGCGAGCCCGACTGCCGAAAAGCCTACCGATACGGCGGCTCCGGAAGCGACCCTGGCAGCCACCAATACTGCCGAGCCCAGCCCTGAACCCACCGAAACCGAAGAACCGGCGGAAGCCATTGCCATTGGCAGTGAAGTCGCCGAAGACGGCTGTACCGAAGTTGAATTAAATCCGGCAGCCTGGCAGCCGCTGTATACAGCCTATACGGGTGGAGGGGATCCCTTCTTCCATATCCACAGCCAGGAAGCCGCCGGTACCTTCTTCTTCAATATGGAACTTTATACGGTCTACGGCTCAAGCTGGACCGGCCAACTGGGAACCTTTACCCCGGATTGCAACGCCAATGGATTGTGCGTTTATCTGGTGCCCGACGCGGTGAACCCCTATTGGGTCACTGAGGGTGATATGGAAATTGTTGCCCTCCAACAGGTAGACGGAAAATTCACGCCGCCGACGGAAATCAACTTCAGTGGATTGACCCTGGATCCTGTTCCCGGAAGCAGTTCAACGGGCTGCTATCACATTGAGTCCTTGAGCATTCGGATCGGAGCAGACGAAAACTAGGCTGAAATTAATACGCTAGCCAATTATGCGCTGGTAAAAGGCTTCGGCCTCGGCCATCACTTTGCCATAATCTGCGCGCTCCTGGATAAGCGCCGAGTTGATCTTGGCGGCGCGGGCGCGCAAATCCGCATCCTTTAACGCCCGCAGGAGGCCCTTGGCGAGTGATTCGGCATCGTTGGGATTCACTAGCAAGCCATTTTCCCCATCCGTGATCCATTCCCGCACAGAGTCAATATCGCCGACCACCGGAAACACGCCAGAAGCCATCGCTTCAAGTAGAGAGTTGGGCGTGCCGTCATGCGTGCTGGGGGAAACCATCACCTGTGCGGCATGATAGGTATCTGCCATTGCGCGCCGGCCCAGTTTGGGCATCAGTTGCACGTACGCTTCGAGGCCCAACTCAGTGACCCATTTCTCTGCCTCCGGTTCGCCTTCCATCGCCGGGCAAAGAAAACGCACTTCGGGCCGTTTCCGAAGCACCAGGGGAATGGCTTTGAAGAATACATCGTTGCGAACATAGGAACGCAAGCCCCGTGGGTTAATGACCTGCATACGGGCGTAAACCCCGTCCGGGATAGAGGCGCCCGGAAGGGGATAAAAAATATCCATGCGAATGCCGCCGTTTCCCGGGAGGACAATGGCGGGTTTTTGTGCATCGAAGCCCCAGCTCCGAGCCAGGGCCAGATCGCGCTGGGTGTCGGTATGCAATGCCGTGGCGCGTGCCAGCGTGCGGCGTGTGGCGCGGCGCATGAGCGGGGAAGAGGGGCCGTGGAGCGTGAAATCGTTGCCCCAGACGGAGACGAGCAGCGGATAGTCCAGGTCGGCCCCGGCCGACAGCATGCCCTCAAAGGGGATGCGCATGGCATGAATTAAATCGGGCTGAATTTTGGCAGCAATGTCTCTAAACTGACTGGCGGATTTTCGAAGGGTGAGCGGGCCCAGCCACTGGCGCAGCCGGGTGCGGAATTTGGTGGGCAGCACTGCGGCCAGAGAACTGCGCTCTCCAGCCGAATTTTGGGCCGCCGCGCTGAACGCGACGGGCAAATGCTGCAGCGAAGCCAGATTCAAATTGGGCTGGCAAACGAAGGTGCTTACCAGGTGGACTTCGTGCCCGGCATCCACAAAATGGCGCATCCAATTCAGGGCGGTGGGGGAGCGGCCGTCGGCCAGGAAGAGGATGCGCATCAGGCGGTCACCCGGCTTAGCGTTTCAAGGAAGATTTCAAGCATGGCCTGCAGATTGTAGCGTTGCTGCACCTGTTGGAAGGAATGTATGCCCATACGGCGCAGGCGGGCTGCATCGCTGATGGCCACCGTGAGGGTGCGCGAGATGGCGGCTTGTTCATTGGGCGGGAGCAGCCACCCATTCTCCTGTGTTACCAGATCGGCTTGGGTGCCGTCGCCTTCGGCAGCGATGATGGGTAGTGCATGGGCCATTGCCTGTTGAATTGCCAGGCCGCCCGTACCGGGCAGAACAAAAAGATCAGCTTGAGCAAAAAGTTCGTCCAATTCAGGGCCGAAGCGCGCGCCAAGGAATTCGGTAGCTGGATAGAGTTGGCTGGCCAGGCGCTCCAGATTTGCGCGCTCAGGCCCTTCGCCGACAATCCGTAGGCGTGGAGCGCGAGCTTCCTCCTGTGCTGCGCAGGCTCGGATGAGGCGATCCAATCCTTTGCGTGCCTGCAGGCGCCCGACAAACAGCACGTTGGGCTGCTCCTTGAAATGGTCAGGCCGCTTGGGTGGCGCGCCCTTCGGGGCCGGGGCGACCGCGTTGGGGGCAACGAAAATTCGGTCCTCCGCAATGCCCAGCTCGCGATATTGCTGTGCGCCGGGCGAACTGTAAGCAATCAGCACGTCGAATTGCGTGAGAAAGGCGCGGCGGCGGGCACCGCGCAGGCCGGCCAGCGGGCCGCGGATGGGGGGTGCGCCCAGGCCCCAACCAATCACCGGACGTTGGCGTGCCCGCATCCAGTCAATGGCGGCTGGGCTGCTCAAGTAGCGTGGATTGGCTTCTAAGATCAAGGCATCCGGATCGCTGCGCCCCAGCCAGGAGAGCAGCCCGCGCTGGTAGCAAAGGTAGAACGAGCCGTCGAAGAGATGCAGATTGAGAGCCTGGGTGAATTGTGCGACCTTCAGCGTGCGCGTAGTGGTAATGTTTTCGTTGGGGCGCGGCTGCCCGGCGAATAGTTGCAGGCCGCCATCGCAGTGCTGGGCGAGCAGATCAAAGAAAGGCGCGCGATAGCTGGGCAAAACGCGCTGGACAAGGCCGAGACGGCCAGAGTAAGGTTTCATGGTCAAAGGGCGAGGGCTTTCAGATAGGCGTTGGTCATCTCTTCCAAGCTGAAGGCAAACTCGGCGTGGGCACGCGCATTGCGGCGAAAATTGGCCAGATCACCGAGAATCTCGGATGCGGCTTTGGCAAGCGCCAGAATATCAGGTGCCTCCAGTTTCCAGGGATCGCCGCCATAATCCGCAAGACGACCCGCTGCGGGCGTAACGAGTTCTTTGAGTGCGCCGGTGTCGAACGCGACCACCGGCAGGCCACTAGCCAGCGCCTCGATGACTGCATTGGGGCAGGCAGCGTTGAGATCGGCTGAATAGAGCAAGTGCGCCGTGCGATTGAGGGCCGGGATTTGGTCGTTTGGGATTTCACCCAGCCATTCGATGGGCTGCTTGGTTTTGCGATCCCAACGTGCGCGCAGCCTGGGCGACACGCGGCCGGCCACGCTGAGTTGCACCTTGAATGCATATTGGTCTCGCAGGGTTTGCGCCAGAGCCACGGCGCTGGCGAGGCCGAGTTCGTAGCCGCCATCCAGGCGCCCTTCCACCAGCAGAAGGCGAAAACGCGCTTTTGGTGGTTTTTCCGGGCCGGCGGGGGAGAAAGCCTTCAGGTCTACCCCATTGTGAATGATGGAGTGCCCCACCGGGGCAGGCCCATAATTTTGCTGCCACCATTGCCTAACGAATTCACTCTGGTACACGATGTGCGTGGCGAGGCGGGCGCGGATGGTCTTTAGGATCCAATTGTTAATCTCGGCGCGCAGATAATGGCGCGGCCCAGTCCAGCGGCGGCGGTGCAGCCAGTTGATGCCATCCAGGCGTTGGACAATGGGAATGCCGCGTTGGCGCGCCCGGTAAAGCGCCAATAACTGACGCGTCCCGCCGATGATCAGCACCGCATCACAACTTTCGTCGTTGAGTTCGTGGGTGATACTGATTCCGCGAGCCTGCAAAGCACTGCTGAACTTGGCGCGAAAGCTAACCATGCCGCCCAGGCCACGGGCCTGGGGGACAAGACAAATACGTTTCAACGCGGGGGAGTCACTCATAGCAGGAGGATCCGCTTAGTTAAGCTGGAAATCCTTGATCTCGATCCACTGCTCAGCATCGCTGGCAAGCGTCCCGAACCCTAATTGCCCCGAAGGGTGCCAGCCCGCATATTGGTTGTCAATCCAAATGACGAGGCCGAGGGGCGGGCGCGGGCTGATTGCCGAACTGTGTATGCGTTGCCCATCAATGGAGAAATGCACCTGGTGCGGCAACCATTCCAATGTGTAGTTATGCCAGCCAGCGGGATCCAAGTCCAGGGCCACCGCGTCCTGAGGGATAAAAGCAGAGGCGGCACGGCGCAGTGCCCGGCTGGTGGGGCGCAGGAAAAAAAAGGGGATGGCCGGGATCGCCAGCGGGGCCAGGGCGTAGGCGAAGGGGGTCGCGCGGAAGGTGGCGGCCAAGGATCCTTGCGCGGGCAAGTCGTCGCGCAGCGCCAGATGATTTTCTGGGGCTGCGAAGAAGAACCAGGCAGCCTGAGGGAGCGCGGGGAGTCGTTGCTGGCCGCCAAAACCGAGGGCCATGCCAAATGGATCATTCCAGATGCCGAAGCCCCAGGTGCCGGGTGAGGCGCTGGCCGAGGCACGCGCCCGCACCTTCAATGTGAGTGGTGGCCGCCAGGGAAATGTGCGCCGATGGCGGCCGGCGTAATCGTCCAGTTGAGCAAGGCGATAGCCTCGCTCGTCGCCGGGGGGAATGCTCAAGCGCCAACCGTCGGGCTGGCGGGTGACGGTGGATTGAGGAGTGGTTCGGGGCATTAATTGGGCAGACAGCACCCAGTTATTATACGGTTCGGGCCAAAGAGGGGCAATGATATAATCGTCCGTCGCCGAAAATTACGCTGGAGCCTTGATGGAAATTAGCTGGTACGGACATTCTTGTTTCCGCATTACTGAACGTGGGATGCCAACCGTGGTCACAGATCCCTTTGACCATGAGGTGGCCGGATATGCCGCGCTGAAGCTAAAGGGCGATATTGTGACTGTGAGCCACGACGCACCAGGACATAATTTTATCAAGGCCGCCAAGGGCAACCAATGGGAATTGAGCGGCCCCGGCGAATATGAAATCGGGGGCGTGTTTATTACTGGCGTGGCGGCGGGCGGCAAAAAGGGCGAGCGCAACATGGTGTATGTGATCGACCACGGCAGTGTCACTGTGGCGCATTTCGGTGACATGCAGGAGGTGCCAACCCAGGCGCAGGTTGAAGCGTTAGGGACGGTGAATGTGGCGCTGGTCCCGGTGGGGGGCGGAAATGGGATGAACGCAGCCAGGGCGGCGGAAGTAGTGAGCCTGATTGAGCCGGGCATCGTGGTGCCGATGCACTACAAAACGAAGGCCAGCAAGCCAAATTTGGAGCCGCTGAGCCGATTTTTGCAGGAAATGGGCATTTCTGCGGACGAAAAAGCGGAAGATTCGCTTAAAGTCACTGCCTCGTCCGTGCCCACTGAAACGCAGGTGGTGGTCCTCAACCCACGCAGCTAGCAGGCAAAATCCATGTCTGACGTAAAATTGATTATGAGCTGGGATATTTTGCCCGGTCGTGAAGAAGATTATTTCGAGTTCCATATCCGCAAATTTGTGCCGGCGATGGAGAAGCTGGGCTTGGCGCTGAGCGAGGCCTGGCTGACAGTTTACGGAGAGCAACCCCGCTTGCTGGCAGAGGCAAAAATTAGCAGCCTGGCTTCCGCACGAGAGGTCTTGGATTCGATCGGATGGGGCGATCTGGGGGACCAAATGGAAGATATGGTCGAGAATTTTGAATACAAGGTAGTCCCCGCCCGATCCGGGTTTCAGTTGTAGTTCATTCCGTTGTCTAAGAAAATTGCAGATGCACTCCTAAGCTGGTACGCCGCCCGGCGGCGCAGCTTGCCTTGGCGCGATCAGCCTGAGCCCTATGCAGTGTGGGTGGCGGAAGTCATGGCCCAGCAAACGCGACTGGAATCCATGCTGCCCTATTACGAGCGCTGGATGGCGCGCTTTCCAAACATGCAGACCCTGGCCGCCGCTAGTGAGCAGGAAGTGCTGACATTGTGGGAGGGGCTGGGCTACTACAGCCGGGCGCGCAATCTGCACAGGGCCGCCCAAATCGTTGTGCGCGAGTACGGAAGCTGGCTCCCCGAAAGCGTCGCAGGCTTGATGAAGCTGCCTGGCATTGGCCGCTATACAGCTGGGGCGATCGCCTCGCTGGCTTTTGGAGTCGACGCCGCCGCGGTGGATGGCAACGCAGTTCGGGTGCTGACGCGCGTTTTTAACCTGGAAGACTCCGTCGGGAGCAGCGCGTTGGGTAAACAGGTGTGGGCACGGGCCGAAGCGCTCTTGCCGGAAGGCCAGGCCGCCGATTTCAATCAGGCGCTGATGGATTTGGGCGCCGGCTTGTGCGCCCCGCGCAATCCGGATTGCGCACATTGCCCGCTGAGGGATTACTGCGAGGCCTACGCGTTGGGCATCCAGGAACAGCGCCCTGTTCGGGCTGCTAGGCAAGCGCTGCCGCAGCGAGATTTTGCAGCCGTCGTGCTGGAGCGTGGTGATGCAGTCCTGATCCGGCAGCGTCCCTCCGAAGGACTGCTGGCCAATCTGTGGGAATTTCCCAATGTGGAAATTCACAATCCGAAGCGCGGGAAGGCCGAGCTGCGCAGGGAATGGAGCCCAGAAGTGGAACCCCGGAAGCGCATCCAGGTGCTGGAACACAGCTACAGTCATTTTCGGGCGCGCTTGCAGGTGTATCGAGCGCAGGGCGTTCTACCTGGCGAATGGGTGCCGGTGGCCGAACTGGAACGCTACCCGATGGGCAAGCTGGACCGACAAATCGCCGAAGGGCTGAGGGATGCATTAGGATAGTGGGGGAGGCGAAATGAGCCGCCAATTCCAGCGAACAATTGAAAACTTTGAATGCGCACAATGCGGTTTTGCCGTGGATGGTGATGGATACACCAATCATTGTCCGCGTTGTTTGTGGAGCCGGCATGTGGATGAAAATCCTGGAGACCGGAAAGCGGATTGTGGTGGCATGATGCGCCCCGTGGCAATCACTGGCAAACCGGGCGAGTACCGCATTAAGCACCGCTGTGAGGCTTGTGGTATCGAACGTTGGAATCGCAGCCATGCGCAGGACGATTTTGATGCGGTGCTTGCACTTGCCAAGTCGCAGGCCGATCCGGGTGTCCAATGAGCGAATCCGATTTTTCTGCGCTCCGTGAGCGCATGGTGGTGGAGCAACTGGAGCGACGCGGAATCGACGACCAGCGCGTGTTATCCGCCCTGCGCAGCCTGCCGCGGCATGCCTTTGTGCTTGATGAGGACCGCGCTTTTGCCTACGAGGATCGGCCGCTTTCAATCGGCGCGGGCCAGACAATCTCGCAACCCTATGTGGTGGCCCTGATGACCCAATTGCTGGCCTTGGAGGGCAACGAAACTGTGTTGGAGATTGGCACCGGCTCCGGGTATCAAACGGCGCTGCTGGCTTCTTTAGCCAATGAGGTGCACAGCGTGGAACGCGTAGAGACCCTTGCGAACACAGCCAAGGAACGCTTTGATGCTTTGGAGATTCCAAATGTGCATGTGCACGTGGGGGATGGCAGCCGGGGCTGGCCGGAGGAAGCTCCTTATGAAGCTATCCTGGTAACCGCGGGAGCGCCCCGAGCGCCGAAACCGCTCTTTGCCCAGTTGGCAGAAGGCGGAAGGCTCGTGATCCCGGTAGGGCGCAAAGGCGGCCAGATATTGCAGAGATGGCGGCGTGAGGGGAAGACATTCAAACGGGAAGATCTCTCACCGGTGGCATTCGTGCCGCTGATTGGAAGGCATGGCTGGGACCGGTAATCGTTGAGGTTAATCTGCCCATGAAAAACCCGAAAATCATTATCGTTATGCTTGGCCTGCTGGCCGTCGTCTCCTGCGGGCGAAGCCCTGCGGGGCCTGAGTCTGGCCTGCGCGTGGTAGTGAGCACCAATATCCTGGGCGATGTGGTCAACGAGATCGGCGGCGACTTGATTGACTTGAACATATTGATTCCCGCTGGGACTGATCCGCACAGTTATGAACCCAACGCGCAGGATATTGCTCGTGTCGCAGATGCCGACCTAATATTCGTTAACGGCCTCGGATTGGAAGAGTTTTTGGCAAGGATTGTCCAGAGTGCCGGGCTGGCATTGAATGTGGTGGTTGCTTCGGATGGCGTGGACACGATTGAATTTGGGGGCGATCATGATGGGAAGGAGAGCGAAGGGCAGCCTCAGATTGTTGATCCACACGTTTGGATGGATCCCAACAATGTCATGGTCTGGGCTGACAATATAGCAGCCGCCTTGAGCGAGGCGGACCCGGCAAACCGCCAGATGTACACAGACAATGCGGCCGCCTACAAGCAAGCACTGGCAGAATTCGATGCTTGGGCCCTGCAGAAAATCAGTGAACTGAACCTCGCGGAACGCGTGCTGGTGACCGACCATGACGCGTTGGGCTACTTTGCCCTGCACTATCAGTTTGAGGTTGTGGGGACGGTGATTCCTGGATTGAGCACGCTCAGTGAACCTTCAGCCGCAGAACGAGCCAACCTTGAGGCCTTGATTGCCGAGCGGGGCGTAGGTGCTATTTTTGTGGGCAGCGAAGTAAACCCGGATCTGGCCGAGCAGATCGCCGCCGATAGCGCTGTGCAGGTGGTGCCGCTTTATAGTGGCTCCCTTAGTGGGGCAGATGGGCCGTCCCCCACCTACCTGACGATGATGCGTTACAACGTCGAGACGATTGTGGCCGCTCTTCAATAAGCCAAAATTTTTGACGGTAGAATTCCGCTGATATGAACGCCACGCGCGCCATCCAAAAACACAAACATGCCGAGGCCGAGGGCCTGCCTGCGATTGCCATCCGTGGGCTTTCGGTGCGCTATGGCCAACATGTCGCCCTGGAAGACCTGACGCTTGAGGTGCCCTCGGGCGCCCGGGTGGCGGTGGTTGGCCCCAATGGAGCCGGAAAATCCACTTTGTTTCATGTGCTGGCTGGCGTGCTAACCCCCGATGAGGGCAACGTGCGCGTGCATGAGCACCGGCCAACGCGTTACCTATGCACCGCATACGTTTCGCAAAGCCGGCAGCTTGATTGGGATTTCCCGGTTAGTGTGGCCGACGTGGTGATGATGGGGCGCACCGGGTTGCTTGGGCTTCTCCGGCGGCCGGGCACGGCCGACCAGGAAGCAGTCCGGGATGCGTTAAACCAGATGGGGATTGGTGAATTGGCGGAGCGCCAGGTGGGGGCCTTGTCCGGCGGGCAGCGCCAGCGCATGTTTGTCGCCCGCGCGCTGGCCCAGGAAGCAGAATTGCTCTTGCTGGACGAACCTCTGGCTGGCCTTGATTTAAGTTCCCAGGAACAGATTTTCGACATTTTGGATGTGCTGCGTGCCCAGGGCGTGACGGTGTTGGTTGCCACCCACGACCTTAATTTGGCCGTGGAGCGCTTCGACCATATCCTGCTACTTAAGCGGCATTTGCTCGGCTTTGGCGACCCCGAAGACGTGTTGACCAACGAAAATCTCCATCTGGCCTATGGCGGGCATGTGGAAGTGATCGCTACTTCTGAAGGACGAAAAATCCTTGGGGATATGGGTGGCCACCACGCACATGATGAAGGTGGCCCGCATGGTTAACTGGCTGTTGGAGCCGCTGTCCTACGCCTTTATGCAGCGCGGCCTACTAGCGGCTATCGTGGTAGGCATCGTTTGCGCAGTGATCGGCTGCTACGTGGTGCTGCGCGGGATGGCCTTCTTTGGCGACGCGCTGGCCCACGCAATCCTGCCCGGGATCGCGATTGGCTACCTGACAACCGGATCGGCGCGTGGACAACTCTTCTGGTGGGCCTTGGGCGCCGCCATCCTCTCATCGCTGGGCATTGGGGCCTTGAGCCGCGTGGCCCGGCTGCGCGAAGATACCGCCATAGGGATCGTCTTCTCAGGGATGTTTGCGCTTGGCATCGCGCTGATCTCGAGCGTGGGTAGTTACGCTGTAGATCTGGCGCACTTCTTGTTTGGCAACGTGCTGGGTGTTTCGCAAGCCGATTTGGCGCTGACGGCGATTGCCGGCGGCTTGGTGCTAGTGCTTGTTTTTGTCTTCTATAAGGAGTTTTTGCTGTTGGCCTTTGATCCCGTACTGGCGGTTACCTTACGCGTCCCTTCCCGCTGGTTGGAAATGCTGCTCTACCTGCTGATCGCCGTGACCGTGGTGGTGTCCTTGCAAACGGTGGGCGTCGCGCTCATGGTGGCCATGCTGGTGACGCCCGCGGCGACTGCCTCGCTGGTGACAAAGCGCCTGCCCAAAATGATGGCGCTGGCCGCTGCCATCGCAGCCTTCTCTGGCGTGGCGGGCCTATACTTTTCCTATTACCTTAGTGTGGCATCTGGCGCCGCGATTGTTCTGACGTGCACCGCGATCTTTGGGCTGGTGTGGCTTGGGCAAAGCTTTGTCCAGTGGCTAGGCAGAGCGGCTGTCTCAAATTAAGTGAGCCAGCGCTCGCTCAATTTCCTTTCTCACTTCCTGATCTTCCTCCGTTTGTAGCGCCCGCTCCAGAGCTGGTTTGGCCTCGGCCCCGCTTCGACCCAGCGACCAGGCGACATGCGCGCGCACCAGTGGCTCGGGTTCGCGCTCAAGGGCGCGGCTCAACGCCGGAATGTTGCTGGATTGCGCCGCGTTTCCTAAAGCCACGGCCACATTGCGTAAATAGCCACGTCGCTTGGCGCGCTTAACCGGGCTCCCCTTGAATTTACGATTGAACTCCTGAGTGGAGAGGCTCAGCTCTTTGGGTAGATCAACAATGGGCACCTCGGTGCGGGGGGCAAACTCGGGATCGCCACGTTCGGATGCAAAGCGGATATTCCAGGGGCAAACCTGCTGGCAAATATCGCAGCCAAACACCCATTGGCCCATTTTGGGTCGCAGGTCCAGTGGGATGGCATCCTTCAATTCGATGCTCAAATAAGAGATGCAGCGGGATGCATTCAGCGTGCGGTCGTCAAGGATGCAATCGGTAGGGCAGGCTTCAATGCAGAGGGTGCAGGTTCCGCAATGATCAGTGCTGATGGGCGCATCCGGCACGAGTGGCAAGCCGAGCAGGATTTCAGCCAAAAGGTAATAGGAGCCCCGTTGCGGGTTAATCAGCATACTGTTCTTGCCGATCCAACCGAGGCCGGCGCGCTGGGCGAGTTCACGTTCAAGAATCGGGCCTGTATCAGTGTAGTAGCGGTTGGGCACCACTGCCCCCACCTGCTCCTCGATAAAAGCAATAATTTGCTTCAGGCGACTCTTTAGCGTCTCGTGGTAATCCGCTCCCCAGGCATAAGCTGCAATTTGCCCTTGGCTGGGATGCAACTCATCGCTGGGCGGGCTTGCCGGCTTGTCGTAAGGGATGCCAAGCACAAGAATGCTTTCGCATTCAGGCAGGATACTGCGCGGATCGGCGCGGCGCTGTTGGGCGCGCTCGGTGGCAAGAAAACCCATATCGCCGTGATAGCCTGCGTCCAGCCAGTCTACATAAGCATCCAAGTGGGGCGGCGAATCCGGCGTGGTAACGCCGACTAGGTCAAAACCAAGGCTGATGGCGTGTTCTTTGATTTGCTGGGTTAGTTCAATACTCATGCAAACAAAAACTCCCTGAGGGGTCTCAGGGAGTTAGTTTAAGCGAAACAAGTTGATTTAGGGAGCGGTGTAGTTAAGGATCAGCGCCACGTCGCCGAAACGAACCATATCGGCTGTGGCATCGCTATCCGTGGTGGTCTCGTTGAATTGGAGGCGCAACTGGAAAGTGGAGCTGCCGAGGGCAGACTGGAGCGCAGCTTTTACGTCATCGTCCAGGAAATCGCTATTCAGCTCGGCAGTGCTGCACCAGCGGAGAATTGCGCCCGTGGGCGCACCGGCAAAATAGTCACTCGCGTCCAGTGGGAAGTAAGTGCCAACATAGCCGCGCAGGCAGCCAAGTGAGCCGAATGGATCGCTCAGCGTATCGTAATCGCTGAAATCCACGCGCACCGTATTGATCGTGGCGCCGGCCGGGATGCCGGAGATATCGAAGGAAACGAAGGCTTGGTAGCCGGCATTCCCGTTGGTGTCGCCTGCGTTGGGGTTGGTGTTGGTGGTGGAATCGGAGCTAACCGAGCCACGGCTTGCGGGAACCAGCGTTTTGTTGGTGCCGCTGCTGCCTGAGGCAACCACATCAATCTCCACGTAGAACGCGCCCGGCACGCCGAAGGTGACGCCGCTGGCGTTGCGTAATTTCCAATAGCCGGTGTAATCGCCTGCTGTGGCGGGGGCGGTGAGATTGACAGAAATATCCACTTCCTGGCCGGGGGAAACAGAGCCCATGCGAACGCTTTCGCCATGGCCACCCATCGCGTTGCCGCTATCAAATACCAGGCTGTAGCTTGTGGTCCATGTGCAGGTGCCCGTGTTGCGCAAGCGCCAAGTCTTCGTAAAGGTATCGCCGGGGCTGAAATCGGTGCCATCCGGAATGGTGACATCCGTCACGAAAAAAGCCAAATCGCAGGATGTGGTGGCCGCAGTAGGCGCGGAGGTGTTCGTCGCTGCGGGTGTGTTGCTGGGCTCCGGCGTATTGCTGGGCTCAGGGGTGTTCGTGGCCGACGGGGTGAGCGCCGCGTTGGTCGCCAATTGGGCGCTCACTGTTTCCGCGGCTGAGGTTTTTACCGCGTTGGCTGCCGCTTCGCTATTCGCCCCCGGCAGATTGCAGGCCGATAGCGCAAACATTAATACAAAGGCAAAAACGAAGGAATATCGTTTCATCATTAGTCTCCTATGAAACGCGATTCTATCATTAAGCGTAGTCAAGCGCTTTCCGGAGCAAAAGGCAATGATTAGGCAGGCGACAGCAGGGCGTTGACGTGGTCCATCAATGCCTGGGGTGCAAAGGGTTTGCGGATGTAGATCTGTGCGCCCGCATCCAAGCCGGCCTGGATCTCGTCGTCATTGCCTTTGGCGGAGATCATGATGATGGGGGTCGCATAAAATTGGGGCCGGGCCTTAAGTTGTCGGCAGACTTCGTAACCAGTTATGATCGGCATATGAATATCCAGGATGAACAAATCGGGATCGGCCTCTTCGGCCTTATCCAGCGCTTCCTGCCCATCCATAGTGACGGCCACCTGGTGGCCCTCCAAACGCAGAGCAAAAGAAATCATGTCGCGCAAATCTTGTTGATCTTCAGCAATCAGAATACGGGCCATAAGTCTCACGAATCTTTATAGTGTGATTGTGAAGATTGTGCTCTACGGCCCGGCCCCCTGCAATCCCCCAATCGGTCTAGATTTGGCTTACTGGTTATCGAGTTCGAGGAGGATGCTGGCAAGCAGCTCCAGCAGCACTTCCTTTACGGATTCTTTGTCAAGTGCGATGCAGGGCAGCAGTTTTTCGTCCTCGTTGAGGCGCAAAGCGATGCGCATATCATCCAGCTCCCAGGCGCCCTCAAGATCCTGCTTGCTGGCCGCCACCACATAGGGCGTAGGCGAAAATGCGCGGAAAGCTTCGAGGATGTTGCGGGCTTCGCGGAAGGTCTCAGGGCGGGTGCTGTCAACCATGACGATGAATCCGAGCATGCCCTCGGAAAGGATTTCCCACATGAAATCGAAACGCTTTTGACCGGGCGTCCCGAAGAGATAGAGGGCCAGGTCGTTGTCCACGGTGATGCGACCGAAATCCATAGCCACAGTGGTGGTTTCCTTAATGCGCTCGGCTTCAGAGCTAATCTTGCGCTCCGTAGAGACCACGTCGATTTCAGAGACGGTTTGGATGAATTCTGTCTTGCCTGCGTTGAAGGGGCCGGTAACGACCATTTTGACGGTTAGCATAATGTCTCGCTAAATGGAGCGGATGCGCTCGATCAGGCGGTTAACCAGGCCTTTCTGCTCTTCGCGTTGCTCAACGCCCGGAAAGGCGGTTTTGAGCCCTTCGAGCTGCGAAGGAGCATTTGCTGGGCGGACAAACTTTACCAGACCCGCTTGCAGCAAGCCGTAGACGATGCGGCGAATCTGTAAATCGTTCATTTGGGTGGCTGTGGCGATCTGGCGGATGCTGTTCTTGGGGTTGATATAAGAGACCACGCGCCATTCCTCAACGTTGAGGTTCACCTTTTTGAGGTTGACGCCTGGCCGGTCGGTAAAGGACAAGGCCATATCCAAATTTGGGATTTCGAATCGCAGTTGTTCCAATTCGCGTAGTTGGCGCGAGCCTTCCATGATCAGGTTTTCGAGAGGGATGCGCACCGCGATGCGATTCTCCGGAACTTCGACCCCTTCTTCAAAGCGGAATTGCCCTTCCACCCAGGTCATCAGGCGATTGACGATGCTGGTGAAATAGGTTTGCAGGCTTTCCAGGATATCGGCCTGGGTAACGTAACCCGCGTTGATCAGTAGCAAGCCGAGTTCTTTATCGCTCATGCCGGTAGCGCGCTGCTCGAGCGTGTGCAACTGCGTGTCGGTCACCTTGTCCGAGGCGTGCAATACAGAAGGCAGCGCCCCTTCGCTATCCCCAACCTGGGCAAAGGCCAGCTTGCCCTCGCGAAAAATCATGCGGGCAGCCTGGTTGCTGCCCTGCACGAGGAGCGCGCCATTCTTGCCAGCCAGATTGATGAGGTTCAGCAGCTGGGTGATGGTGAAATCACGCAGGTTGCCCTGTAACGCCATTGGGTTCCTTTAATTGTGGAAATGCTGCGAGATTATACTTGTTCGCTGCAAAGCGGGTCAATCCAGGGGTACCTATGGGGGAAGGGATGCGAAATCCGTGCCACTTCTTGACACGTCAGGGAGCGGCGAATATAATCCGCGGGCCTTCCTCGGTAGCTCAATGGTAGAGCGGTCGGCTGTTAACCGATAGGTTGTAGGTTCGAGCCCTACCCGAGGAGCTGATTCCCCTCTAAAAGCAGGCCACTGGGGCCTGCTTTTTTGGTTTTTGGTGCAGTTTGGTGCAACGGGAAACTAAAAGATTAAAATTTGGTCCATTAGATCGGCTCCTGCAGGGTATACCATCTGCCCCTGTGCGCTTTGACTTGCCTCTTCTCATCAATCACCCAAGGAGCATATTTGAGCCGTGTACCAATGAAACCCTTAACTGCAATGGCCAATGCCTCCACCCTAGAAAGAGCATTGGGGTCACCCGCTCCCATCATGGTAGTAATAGTCCTGCCCAAAGTCCCGGTTCTACGATAGTGGCTCAATGGAGGAGGAGGAGGGTAAGCCGGGATTTCTTGATGAACAAGGGTCACCGCTTTATGTGTGGCCTTGACCAAAGTCCCGGAAACGTCTCCAGCTGCCCCCTCTAGCTTGGATTTAAGCAGGGCATCCCCACTAATTCGAACTTTGAACGGCTGAGCCATCTTGCTCCTCTTGGCGTTCCTTGATTACCTCTTCCGCCGGCCTACCGTTAATCTTGAAACCAGCCAGACCCTCTATTTTCTCCGGGTTCCTGTTAGTTTTCTTTGGTTTGCGCTTCTTTTTATTTTCGCTCATTGTTTCACCGTAGCCTTAATAACTAGATGGAAATCGTCTCGTTTCGTTAGTTCCTTCATTATCCATCGGTAGTCTTTTCGTAATCCGTCAGGGAAATCTTTTTCCGAAAGGGGATGGAATTCCATGTAAGCTGACCAAAGTCTACTTCTAACATCTCCTTCACCAATTGCGAGATAGTAGATGGCCCCCCCTATCTTTTCCCTTGCAAATGAATATGGATACATTATCTAGCTTATCTCCCAAGCAAACAACTCCGCCTGCTCCAACACCAAAAGCGTCGCCGCTTTCTGCATGTCGGGGGGATAGCCGTGGTTGATAAGAGCTCGCTTCACCAAGCGTCGAAGGTTGGCTTTTACATTTTCTCTGACTGTCCAGTCAATTGATACGTTCTTGCGCACAATATTGAGCACTTCCCTAGCTATCACCGTTAGCTCTTTATCACCTAGCACCTCTCTGGCGCTCTCGTTCTCAGCCAATGCATCATAGAAGGCCTTTTCTTCAGTTGATAGGCCCAGCTTCTCGCCCCTGGCGTCCGCTTCCCGGATCTCCTTCGCAAGCTTTATGAGTTCCATGATGACCTGGGCTGCTTCAATAGTTCTGGCCTTATACCGGCGAATCGTGTTCTCCAGTCTTTCTGAAAACGCGCGAGATTGCACCAGGTTCCGCCGCGCCCTTGCCTTGATTTCATCATTCAGCAATTTCCTGAGCAATTCGGCTGCCAAGTGTTTTTGGGGCATCTGCTCAACACCCTGTAGGAACCCATCAGCCAGGATGGAGATATCGGGCTTGGGCAGCCCGGCCGCATCAAAAATATCAAGTACTCCCTCGGGGGCGATTGCGTCAGCGATGAGCTGCCTAACGGCGTGATCCCTGCCCTCCTTGGCCGCGCCGTTGTATGTCCCATCAGGAGAAGTGGATTTGACCAGGCCCGCTCTAACTGCCTGGAAGAATGCAAGATTGACCTGCCCCCCAAAACCTGATCCACATACAATGTTACGGATCAGGCCAAAGGAGACAGGCAATGCCCAGAAAGCGACAATACTCAACGGAACAAATCATCACCAAACTGCGAGAAGCCGATGTTCTGCTAAGCCAGGGGAAGTCAG
>QWJF01000028.1 GCA_009391835.1 Chloroflexota bacterium
GCACGTCAACAGAAATAGTATTTTAAAATTGTGGGATAAAAACTTAGGCTGGAATAGCTTCGAGTGCTGCGTCGTCCATCTCAACCATTTCTTCGGACTCAGTAGGAAGCTCAACGTCCTCATCAGCTTCGCTAAACTCGGTCGACGCCAGAATGAGATTTTCCCTGAGTTTGGTTTCGATCGTTTCGGCAATGTCGGGGCGTTCGCGTAGGAAATCTTTGGCATTTTCGCGGCCTTGGCCTAGGCGTTCTTCGCCATAAGCATAATGAGAACCGCGCTTCTCGACAATATCGTTGGCTACTGCCAAGTCGAGCAAGTCGCCGTTTTTGGAGATGCCCTCATTATACATGATGTCAAATTCAGCCATCTGGAAGGGTGGGGCGACCTTGTTTTTGACAACTTTGACCCGTGTACGGTTGCCGGTTACCTCCGTGCCGTTTTTGATGGATTGGATGCGGCGAACATCCATCCGCACTGAAGCGTAGAATTTCAAAGCCATTCCGCCGCTGGTTGTTTCCGGATTGCCGAACATTACACCGATTTTCTGGCGCAATTGGTTGGTAAACACTACAGCCGTGTTGGTTTGCTTGATGGCTCCTGAGAGTTTGCGCAGCGCTTGCGACATCAAGCGCGCCTGCATGCCCATCGTCGCATCGCCCATATCGCCCTCAATTTCGGAACGCGGCACGAGCGCAGCCACAGAATCCACCACCACAATGGCCACAGCTCCGGAGCGTACCAATTCCTCGGTAATCTCCAGGGCTTGCTCGCCGGTGTCGGGTTGAGCCACTAGCAGCGCATCAATATCCACGCCACACATCTCGGCATACTTGGGATCTAATGCGTGTTCCATATCCACAAAAGCGGCAATGCCGCCCATTTTTTGCACTTCAGCAACAATATGCTGGCAGAGGGTCGTCTTGCCCGAGGATTCTGGGCCATAGATTTCGGTCACCCGCCCGCGCGGGATGCCGCCAATCCCCAGTGCGATATCCAGGGAAAGTGAGCCAGTAGGTATCGCTTCAACATCCAGACTATTTGTTTCACCCAGGCGCATGATCGCCCCCTCGCCAAAGCGTTTCGAAATTTCGCCGAGTGTTTTTTCAAGTGCTATTAATCGTTCTTCCATGTTCCCGTTTTCATCTTTGCCAGCCATCTATACCTCCAAAAAAATAGAACAAACGGTGCACAACTGTTCTAAGTATAGGGCAAATGTTCTATTTGTCAAGCGCTGGACAAAACTTTATGGATTGGGAATTTGGGGCGGGGCTTCGCTATCCGGCAGGTCAAATCGGAATCCCCTGTAGCCTTCAAAGATAAAGTAGGTCACTTCCCCCGGACGGATTTCCACTTGCGCTTTGGGCGTTCCTACTACGTAGGGGATGGCGATCTCGTAGCGCCCTGCGGGTAGATCGCTTACAACGAAAGTCTCCCCGTAGTAGTCGTCCGAGTTAATGTAAGTTTCGCGCGCATAACTAAATAACCAGAGCGCCACGCTCTCATCATCCAGCGAGGATACGTAGATCGGTTGGTCCTTTACCGGGCGACCGTACGTATTCAGCATTTGGCCCACCAGCACCCCCCATCCTTCCGGAGGCGCTAGCCACAATTCGGGATTGCGTGTGCTGCGCACATTGTTTTCGCCTACCCGCACCTCAAAATGGAGGTGTGGTCCCGAGGAAAAACCCGTATCGCCGGAGGCACCGATAACTTCCCCGGCCTTTACCTGCTGCCCGATCTCCACAAAACTCTGCGATAGATGGGCGTAGACCGTAAACAGGAGGCGTCCCTCGTGGCCGAAGTTGTGCCGGATGGCAATCGAAACCCCATAGGCATCCGTAAAATCTTCTTCCCCTGCGAAGATCCCGTAACCGCTCCATAGCACTGTGCCATCCCCGGCCGCCATTACGGGTGTGCCCTCATCCACCACAATATCCAGCCCAGAATGACCTCGCCCATAGATCGATCGGTCCTGATCGTCTCCATAGCGCGAACTCGGCAGTCCGTAGGTTAGGCTCTCCACTGGCAAGGGGAAACTGAAATAAAAATGTTCTTCTGGCTTCAGGGCGAGGGGGGCAGCAAAACTCGCCGGACGCACAATCCCATCCTCGGCGGCCCCACGAATCGGCACAATCGCGCTTTCGTTCAACGCGCTCTCTGGGAAGGGAGCTAGCGTAGCGGTCCCAGTCGGCAACGCCCCTGCAACATCCGAACCGGTTCCCACCTCCGTCAAAACGAATGCGGCAGCCTCAGTCGCCGCCAGATTTCCTGACGCGTCCGCGCCCCCAGGGCCTTCGCCGAGCACGCTCTGGCACGCAATCAGTAGGCTGAGCAGCCCCGAAAGGAGTAGCGAAGAAAATGCCCGGTTCACGGTGTGCTTTCCGGCTCAGGTGTGGACACCGCTTCCGCCGGATAGAGCTGCAGCATGGCCTCGCCCCACTGCAGTCCCTGGCGAAACGCAAATTCATTAAATAGGCTGCCCTCGAAAAAGCTTCGCCATGCGGTCTGAGCTGGCAGGCGCTCCCAACCAAAATCAGCCGACAACGCAGTGAAATCGATCCAATAACCGGCTGCGGCGTCAATCGCCTGTCCACCCGCCTGGTAGTCTCCCCCACGCGCCGCAAAATCCCAGGCTGCCGTTCGCATTGGCTGCCCCTGGCTGCCATCTTGTGCGGCCGTCTTGAGAAACACCCGCCAATAGGTCTCGCCCCCAAAATCTTCGCGCACCACTTGCATCCATCCCGCCGAAATCAATCCCGCTTGAAGCGCGAAGGCCCGCCCAGTGTACAGCCAATCCTGTTGCCGGGCAGGCGCCATTGGATAAGTTAACGGCACGAACGCGTGCTCCAGGTTGGAGAGTGCATCCCAGCCTAAATGATCTGCTGCACGCTCTTGCAGGGCCTCAAAGCTGGCAATGGCTTCCGCGTTTAGTTCGGGGTAGGGCGCTACCACGCCAGCCAATTCGGCCAGTTCACCTTGCCCTGGTTCAATGTTGGTTGCCTCTTTCCCAAATGGGTTGATCGCCGCGCTCAGCGTATTGGTGGGCGTCATTCCGCTCCACGCCAGCCCTTCCACCTCGCCGTCCAGCGCTATGGGAGCCAACGCCAGCCCGCCTTCCAGCGTGTAGGCCGTGAGGTAACTTTGTTGCGGCCTGCGCACGATTGCCAGTATTTGCTCGCCATCTGCATCAAAAACCGGCTGTTCGCCGCTGCCCACTTCCTGCGCGCCCGCCTCTGGCGCATCAGTATCCAATACATATATTCGCCAAAGCCCATCCAGGTAAGCCGACCATGCCAGGTAGCCTCCATCCGGGCTCCAACTTGGGTCAGCCTGTTCACTGCTGCTGTTGGGCGCCGCCGCCCGGAAGCGCTGCCCCCCACTCGCCTCGAGGTCCACGATCCAGATTTGGTACCTCCCGCTGCGATCCGATACAAACGCGATCTCTTGCCCATTGGGCGACCAAGCCGGCGCAAAATCCAATCCCAGGTCGGTGCTGATTCGGATGGGTTCCACCGAGCCATCAATCGGCCGAATGTAAATATCCAGGTTGTCGTTCGAATACTGTTCATAGGCCAGCCAGGCCGCATCTGGCGACCAGCTTGGCGCACCGTGGTAAGCCAGGTCGTCGCTGATTTGCGTAGTTTCCCCGCTGATGAAATTCAAAACATAAAGGTCCCAGTGCCCTGCATTATTTGAAGCAAATGCCAGTTGGCTCTGGTTTGGGCTTAACGCAGGCTGCATGTCATCAGAGGTTCCCTCGAAGAGCAGCCGCGGTTCAAGTGCCTCCAGCGAATAACTATAGAGCTGCGCCCGCCCCCCTGTGCTCATGCTCAGAATCGCCGCCCCCGGGTCCTTGGCTTCGGCTGATTCTAGCGTGGGTGGTGGGGTGGCTGTTTCGGTGTGCTGGGGGATGGCAACATCAGTTATCGCACCGGTCGTTGGCGTCTCGCTACTAACCGCCAGTGTTGCTGTCCTGATGCCAAGTTGCTCAGCAATTAGCGGCCCACCCAAAACGCCGGTCGCTAAGCCAAGAAGGCCCACAGCCAACAGCGCCAGCCCGCGGCCGCGCGGCTTCCCGCGCAGCGCAACGGGGAGCGCATCAATATCATTGCCTCGTTTTTTGTTCATTGGGGTTATTAAAGCAAGAAACGACTTTGCAGGCTATGCCCGAGAGCAAGCAAATTGGTCAGTCCTTTGGGATATTAAAGTGGGCGCTGCGCTGGTCCACCACCTGGCGAGCCCGTTCTAGCATCTCCCCCGCCGCGGCCTCCACGCCCTCGGGGGCTTCCTGCGCCTCCACATCGGCATAAAAAACCATTGCGTCCAATGTGTAATCGCCCCCACTATTCGCCTCGCGCAAGTGCATGGTGAAATCCATCTTCGGATCCACCGCCTCAACCACACTTAGATTGGAAACCTCGTCCCCCGCCTGGTTGAGGATGCGAATTTCCATATTTGGCCGCTCAAGGAATGGCGTGATTTCTGTGCGCACTTCGATGCGCTTCCCATCCCGCCGCGGTTCTACGTCCAAAACGCGAATGCGCACTTCGTCGGGCGGTACGGGCACTTCGTCAGAGTTCGTGAAGAATATGTCTTGCATGTTGTGGCGATTATAACTTTGCATGTCCCATCGATTACAATTTCCGCTTAGGAGATACTATGCCCCACAAATTTGAAACCCAGACCATTCATGCTGGCCAGGAACCCGACCCGCAAACCGGCGCCATCATGACCCCTGTCTATCTCACCTCCACCTATGTGCAGGATGCAGTCGGCAAAACGCGTGGCTACGAATATTCCCGCACCGGCAACCCCACCCGCGCCGCCCTTGAAGCCTGCCTGGCTGCGCTGGAAGGCGCCAAACACGGCCTGGCTTTCGCCTCGGGCATGGCTGCCACGGATGCTGTTCTGCGCCTCTTCGGTCCCGGTGACCACATTCTTGCCGGTAACGATGTCTATGGCGGCACCTTCCGGCTCTTTGATAAAGAGCTCAGCCGCTACGGCTTCAAATTTGATTTTGTTAATCCGCGCGATCCGGCCCAGATCGAAGCCGCCCTTCGCCCGGAGACCCGCCTTGTCTGGCTCGAAACCCCCACCAATCCCTACCTAGGCATCGTCGATTTACCGGCTGTTGCCAAAGTCTTGAAATCACATTCCGCCAGGCCGCTCTTGGCCGTGGACAATACCTTTGCCACCCCCTATTTGCAGCAGCCCTTGGCTTTAGGCGCCGATTTCGTGATCCATTCCACCACCAAGTACCTCGGCGGCCATTCCGACGTGGTCGGTGGCGCAGTGCTCCTCAACGATGACACTCATTTCGAGCGGCTTGCTTTCCTTCAAAATGGAGTCGGGGCCGTGCCCGGCCCGATGGATTGCTTCCTGGTGCTGCGCGGTCTCAAAACCCTGCACGTGCGCATGGATCGCCACGCCGCAAATGCAGCCGCCATCGGTGATTTCCTTGCCAATCATCCCAAAGTGGAAACCATTTACTACCCTTTTCACGATTCCCACCCGCAGCAGCGCCTTGCCCAAAAGCAGATGCGAAACGGGGGCGGCATGGTTTCCTTCGAGGTACGGGGTGGGGCAGCCGCCGCTCGAAAGGTGGCTGAAGCCACCCGAATTTTCGCGCTCGCCGAATCCCTCGGCGGCGTTGAATCGATCATTGAGGTCCCCGCTGCCATGACCCATCTCTCTACCGCCGGTTCCCCGCTGGAAGTTAAACCCAACCTCGTGCGCCTATCAGTGGGCATCGAGCACCTGGATGATCTACTCTCCGATTTGGATACCGCCCTTAAACAAGCCTAGCTGGTCTTACTGACCTTAGCCCTTTTTGGTAACCAGTCTCCAGTTTTTAGTCTTCCCCCTTATTCGTCGTACAGAACTGTCTCCTCGGCGTAATAACGGATTCCCTTGCGCGCCGCCCGCTCGTTCACCCAGCGCTCCAAGGCCTCGTTCTTCTCCTCCAGCGATTTATCCGCCGAAAGCGCCTCCAGCGAGTAATTCACGCGTAGCGCCCGCGGCGAAACCGCAAAGCGCGTCACCCCCGGCGGCAGCAGCACGCCGTTGGCGCACAGATCCAAAACCTCTGCCACGCGAAAGGGTGGGTAGACCACAATCGAGCATAAATTCTCATAGATCCCATCCAGCTCGTTGATTTGCTGGGCCGTGGTTCGGTCCAGGTCTGCCTTGCCTGTGTAGGTCGCCGCGATTTCGGCCAGCTTGCGTGCCCGGCTGTGCAGGTCCCCCGGCTCACTCCTCGCCACCCGCGCGCGGCCATCCGGCATCTGCAGCCACACCAGCGTCTTAATCGGCCATTGGCTCTGCGGACGCTTTACGCTAGGGTCAATGTCCTTGAGCGTCATCTCTTCCAGTTTGCCCAATTCGCCGAGAAACGCCTCGCTGTCCCAATTCCACAGCACATGGTTCCAGGTCTTTAACTCCAACCCATCATCATCCGCCGCCACCACCTGGCAAATTGTGTGCGGGATGCCCATGATCCCCAGCGCAGTGGTACGGTTGGCCCCATCCAGCACCATGAAGCGCCCGGAGCCGTCCCCCAGCGGAGTCACAATTGGCGGATTGCGCAACAGTCCGCTGGCTCGCAGCCGGTCTACCAGCGGTTTGGCGCGTTGGTCATCGTGCCATTCATGGCGCAGCAAATCCGCCACGGGCAGGATTTGCAGCTGGGGCATTGTATGCTTCATGGAATTAGAATTATCGCTGGATGAAATCCAGCGCGTCGATCTTGGAAAGCACGCCGATAGGTTGTCCGCCGTCGCTCACGATCACCACGTTATGCCGCACGATCTCGTCAATCGCATCCCGCAAACGAGTATGGGCGGCCAGGCTTGGCGGGGCATCTTGTAGAATTGAGGTAATCTGCTGGTTGGCCGCATCCGCATCCTCGTTTTCAAGCAGATGCGTCAACAAATCCACTTCACGCACCAACCCAATCACCTCGCGGTTCCCATTGACCACCGGCACTTGCGAAATATCGTATTCCTTCATTTTGATCACTACGTCGCTGATCTTGTCTTCGGCCGAGGCAAACACCATCTCGCTCTTGGTCTTGGTCTGCAGCACTTCTCGTAGCGTCACTTCACCCCATTCCGATTCGAGGAAGCCGTTTTCGCGCATCCACTTGTCGTCAAATATTTTCGATAAATACCGAGAGCCCGAATCGGGCAGCAGCACCACTACGAGCCGGTCCTTCTTGAGACCCTTGGCATAGCGCACCGCCCCAGCCACCGCCGAACCTGAGGAGCCGCCTGCAAAGATCCCCTCGCTGCTCACCAGCCGTCGGGTCCAAACAAAGGATTCCTTATCCGTCACCCGCACGATGTCGTCCACCACTGAGAGGTCAGTTGTCGAGGGCAGAAAATCTTCCCCAATCCCCTCCACCTTGTAGGTGTTGGCTTCAACGCCCACAGGAATTTTCCCCTTGTTCTCCCAAATTTCCTTCAGAATGGATCCGGTTGCATCTACGCCCACAATCTGGACATCCGGGTTCTGCTCCTTTAGGAAGCGCCCCACACCGCTGATCGTGCCCCCGGTGCCCATCGCAATCACCACGTCGGTCACCTTGCCCCCAGTCTGCTCCCAGATTTCGGGCCCGGTGGTTTCGTAATGGCTTTGCGGGTTTTCGGGGTTGTGGTATTGGTTGGCCAGGATCGAATTCGGCGTTTCCTCCACAATCCGCTCGGCCACCTTGTAATACGAACGCGGGTCCTCCGGCGCTACCGCCGTGGGTGCCATCACCACTCGAGCCCCAAACGCGCGCAGCAACTGGATTTTCTCCTGGCTCATCTTGTCCGGCATCACAAAAACCGACTTGTAGCCCCGGATTCCGCAGATGATCGCTAGCCCCACACCCGTGTTTCCGGATGTCGCCTCCACCACCGTGCCCCCCGGTTTGAGCCGCCCGCTGTGTTCTGCCTCGTCAATAATGTTCTGCCCAATCCGGTCCTTGACCGATCCGCCCGGGTTGAAGAATTCCACCTTGGCGTATAGCGCACAGGCAAGATCCGCACCTAAACGGCCCAGCCGCACCAGCGGCGTTTTGCCGATCGTGCCTGTGATGTCGTCATACACACGCAGGTTTTCCGAGGCGGCCAATCCGTCTTTGCTCATAAGTTGAGTTTACCTTAATCCCGCGGCGTCATTATGAGCTTGACCGCTCAATTGGAGGGAATTCGCAAAGGCTTATGGGCAATTGTTTCCCAGGTGTTCAGCAAAGGTCACGGCAAATACGTGCGCTCCTGAACTGTCGCAGGTGGCCTGAAAAAAATAGAAGCTGCTCTCCGCCGGGAATGCGATTGCCTGCAGTGCCGCTAGGCTCGAGCTAGCAATTGGCCCTGGGGGAAGCCCGCCATACAAATATGTGTTGTAAGGCGAATCAACCGTCAAATGCCCCGTGAGCAACGGTCGCGTCCACCAGCTTTGGCTGCCCTTATCGTAGCCCAGCGCATACTGCACTGTGGGGTCGGCCTCTAATTTAATTCCCGCTGTGTAGCGATTTAAGAACACAGAGGCAATCAGCGGCATCTCCTCCTCGATCACGGCCTCGCGCGCCACAATCGAAGCCAGCGTCAGCGCCTGATGCACAGTCAAACCATGCGCTTCCCATCCTGCGATAATTGTGGGGCCCACTCCGCTTTCGAAGCGCGTCAGCAGCCCAACCACAACCTCTTCTGCGCGGCTCTCGCGCTCAAATTCATAATCCCCGGCCAGGAAATAGCCCTCCAGCGACACGCCTTGCGGCCGGCTGCTCAAAAAGCCGAATTGGGGATAGTCGTCCTGGGCCGCCGCCAAAAAATCAGCAGGCTCAAATTCCAGCCCGCTGCTTTGCAGCCCTGCAGTGATTTCCTCCAACCGCCACCCGGGAAAAATGCTTACTAGCGCCACGCCCGGATTTGGGTCCAGCATCGCCTGCGCCAGTTCCAGGGCAGTCATCGCTGGGCTTAGCGCAAATTCGCCCGCCTGCAGCTGCCGGTCCAGGCCGCTGTACACCAGGTAATCGCCAAAGAGGGCGGCCTCCCGGATCAAACCGCTAGCCTCGAGCCGCGCCAGGATGCTGCGCGTATCCTCCCCGAATTCAATAGCAAAATCCTGTTCGCTCGCATCTGGATCAACGGGCCTTAGCAATGTCTCCGAACGCAGCCCCAACCGCACCCCCAATTGCGCTCGTTGGATTGTGTTTAGCTCCTCTGCTGGGGCCCCAAATTGCTGCGCTGCTCGCGCTGTCAGGCTGCTCACCCCAAAGAAAGCAACCAAAACCGCCAGGCTAATCAAGCCCAGTACCAGCGCTGCGGCAAATCCGGAGCAGCCCCGCCGCTCACCCATCCCGTGCCTCTTTCTTGTGATCCAAATAGTCCTGCAAAATGACGGCCGCCGCTTCGGCATCCACCGGCGACAGCCGCGCCGCGCGTCCCACACCGCGTCCGACGCGCGCCTCATGGGCTGCTTGGCTGCTGCCGCTCTCATCCCACAAATCTACCGGCAGGCCGCTGGCCTCCCGGATGGCTGCCGCCAGCCGCTTGGCTTTGCGGCTTTGTGGGGTGGGGCGCCCCTCCGCGTCCAGCGGATGCCCCACCACGATGTGCTCCGCTTCCTGCTCAGCAGCCAAAGCCGCGATGCGCGCCGCATCTTGGGCCCGCGCTTCATGCTCCACGATCACAAGCGGCCGGGCCAGCGTTCCAGCCGGGTCGCTGATTGCCAACCCAATGCGCGCATCGCCGGGGTCAACGCCAATTATTCGCAATGATGTATCCTTCGGGAATCAACCAAGCTTCTGCTTTACCCATTCCGCCGCAACCGCCAGCGCCTCATCCACCTTGCTGCTGTCCTTGCCCCCCGCCTGGGCGATATCTGCCCGGCCCCCACCGCTGCCGCCCAGCGGCTCTGCGGCCAGCTTCACCAGCTCCCCGGCGTGCAGCCCGCGCTCGATCAAATCCTTGGTAACCGTGGCAATCAGGGAGGGCTTGCCGTTCTCCCCCCCCGCCAGCAGCGCCACCCCGCTTGTATATTTTTGCCGGAAGCGATCGGCCATGCTGCGCAGCGCCTCAATATCTGCGCCCTCAAGTTTTGCCGTGAGCACCGGCACGCCGGCCACCTCGGGCACGTCATCCAGCACGCTATCCAATTGCTCGCTGGCTTGATTACGCCGTTGCGCAGCTAGCGCTTTCTGCGCCTCGCCCAATTCTTTTTGCAGGGCCTTCACTCGGTAGGGCACTTTTTCGGAAGCGCTCTTCAGAGCCCGTGCGGCTTCATCCAATGTCGCTCCCAGAGATCGCACGCGTGCATACGCCTCGCGCCCGGTCACTGCTTCAATCCGCCGGATGCCCGCCGCTACGCTACCCTCGCTCGTAATCAGGAATGTTCCAATATCGCCGGTGCGCTCCACATGTGTGCCCCCGCACAACTCATACGAGAACGGCGGCTCGCCGCCAATCTGAATCGTGCGCACATTCTCGCTATATTTTTCGCCAAATAGGGCAATTGCTCCTTCTTTACGCGCCTGCTCCAGTCCCTTGGTTTCAATCTTCAGCGCATAGTTGTCTAGCACCCAACCGTTTACTAGATCTTCCACCTTTTGTTTTTGTTCTTGGGTCATCGCTTCAGCATGGTTGAAGTCGAAACGCAGCCGGTCCGGCGCCACCAAAGATCCCGCCTGCAGCGCTCCGGCGCCAAGTACCTCGTGCAGGGCCGCGTGCAGCAAATGCGTGGCTGTATGGTTGCGCATAATGTCTTGCCGTCGCCGGCTATCTACTTCGGCCCGCGCTGGCTCGCCGACCTTCGGAGTGCCGCTCACTACCTCGCCCAGATGCACCACCACCCCAGCCGCTGGCTTGGCGGTGTCCTCCACGCGGATTTCCCAGCCTGCTCCCCGGATCACTCCCGTGTCGCTGATCTGCCCGCCGGAGGCCACGTAAAATGGCGTGCGCGGCAGCAGCACCGCCACTTTGTCTCCTTTTTTGGCGCTCTCCACAGCTTTGCCGTCCCTCACTAGCGCCAGCACTTCCCCTTCCGTGTACGTCTCCGCATAGGGCTCATAGATCACTCCCTCCGAACCCAGCTTCTTGGCCTTCTGAAACTCCTCCAGAATCTCTCGGTACACGCCGGCCTCTTCGCCGCCCAGTTCGCCCATGCCTTGCCCCGCGCCGGAGGCTTCCCGGTGTACATCCATCGCGGCCGTGAAGCCCGCGTCGTCCACATCCAGCCCATGCTCTCGGGCAATATCCCGCGCGATCTCTAAGGGCAGCCCATAGGTTGCATACAAATCGAAAGCCTGGCCCCCTTCCAGTATCTTGGACTTGCTCTTCTCCATTTCTGCAAAAAGTACTTCCAGTTGAGCCAGCCCGCCCTCAACCGTGCGCTGGAAGCGTTCTTCTTCGCGCGTCAAATTCTCAAGAATATTGGCCCGGTTCTGCGTCAGCTCCGGGTAAGCCTCCCCGTATTGCTTGATTAGCTCTTCGGCCACCTGCGCTAAAAAGGGCTCATTGAGCCCGATCTTGCCCCCAAAGCGTGCCGCCCGCCGGATGATCATCCGTGTAATGTAGTTGCGTCCCATGTTCCCAGGCACCACGCCATCCGCAATTAAAAAGGCGGCGGCGCGTGCGTGATCCGCGATCACCCGATAGGGTGTGAATTTCTCTGCCACTTCGCTGTCGCTATGTCCCGTCAACGTCTGCACCTTGTCAATCAAGGGCTGAAACAGATCCGTGTGGTAATTCGAATCCTCGCCCTGCAGCACCGCAACAATCCGTTCGAAACCCATTCCCGTATCCACATGTTTGGAAGGTAGCGGCTCCAAATCGGTCTCACTGCGCCGGTTGTATTGGATGAACACCAGGTTCCATAGCTCAACGAAACGCGGCCCGTCCAGGTCCACCTGCCCATTCTCCAAATAGCTCAGTTCGCCTTTGTCCTCGCCCAAATCTAGGTGGATTTCGCTGTTCGGCCCGGATGGTCCCGTGTCCGCCATTTCCCAGAAATTGTCTTTACGCCCCAAATAGACAATGTGGTCGGGGGCCAGTCCGGGCTGCGTCCTCCAGGCTTCCGCCGCCTCTTCGTCCGTGGGGATGTCGCCCTGGTCGTCCTTGAAAACCGAAACATAGAGCCGCTCCTTCGGCAGCCCCCACACCACAGTCAGCAGCTCCCATGCCCAGTCGATCGCTTCCCGCTTGTAATAGTCCCCGAACGACCAGCTCCCTAGCATCTCAAAGAAGGTGTGGTGCGTATCATCTGTGCCCACGTCTTCCAGGTCGTTGTGTTTGCCCGCTACACGGATGCATTTCTGCGAATTAACCGCCCGTTTGTACGGACGCTTGCCGGTTCCCAAAAACACATCTACGAACTGCACCATCCCTGAATTGGTGAACAGCAGGGTGGCATCGCTGGCTGGCACCAACGACGAAGACGGCACCACGATGTGCTTGTGCTTTTCTGCGAAGAAATCAATAAAGCTCTGGCGGATTTCGCTTCCGCTCATTGGATTAGCCATGCACGCTCCGGCGAATTGGGAATGAGCCTAAATTATACGTGTTGCGCTAGCCCTCGCCAACCACCCATGCTCTCCTGTCATCGCAAGCGGGAAAGCAGTGCTGTCGTGGCAATCCTCCTGGGGTAATGGCCTTACGCGAACACCACACCCTCAAGCTGGAGCAGCATGACCTTGCGCTCATCATCCATCTCTCCAGCGTAACCACCCAACTTTCCATCCGACGCCACCACTCGGTGGCAGGGCACCACGATCGGCACCGGGTTGCGCCGCAGCGCCTGCCCAACGGCCCGGGCCGCTTTCGGTTGGCCGATGCGCTTGGCAATCTCGCCATACGTCGCCACTTGTCCGCGCGGCACTCGCCGTGCCTCCTCCAGAACCCGCCGCTGGAAATCTGTGATCCCGCTCAAATCCACATCCACAGCCCAGCTTGTCCGTGCCCCGCTTAAATAATCCAGCACCTCATCCTTGATCCGCGCTACATGCGCTTCGTTTCTTTGAGCGTAGCCCTTGGTCAACTTGGCCAGAAAAGCTACAAACTCATCCTCGTTGCCGCCGTACTCCACTGCCACGAGGCGCTCATCCGAAACTGCTAACCACACCGCGCCCAACAGGCTGTTCTCCATTAATCCGTAATACACTGGGGCGGGGAGTTCTTCTTTCAGCCGCGCCCTGAGCGCCACTTGCGCCGCCTGCTGCTCGTTCGCTCTCGGCCCGGCCGCGTACAACGCGTCCAGCACCTGCACCAGGTCATTGGGCGGCATCCGTTTCACCTCATCGCCCAACCAATCCGCCAGAGTGGGATCCGGAGACTCTTTTTTCTTAGCCATCATCCTGCCACCTCATCCACCAATTGATCCCGCAATTTTTTCAACCCCTGATACACGTTGGCCCGGGCTGATTCGGGGCTGCAGCTCAGTGCCGCGCCAATCTCTGCGTAATCCATTTCGTGGTATTTTCGCAGCATCAGCGCCGCCCGCTGTTTGTCCGGCAATCGTTGCACCGCGGCATGCACCTCAGCCAGCCGCACCCGAATCTCTACCTGCGCCTCGACCCCAGCCCCGTGGCTGGCCAACCCCTCCACGAAATCTACGCTGCGCCTATCCATAAGCCCCCGCTTTTTTAGCCATGTCAGCCCCGTGTTGGTTGCGATTTTGTAGAGCCATGCCCGTGTGTTGGCTGTTTCGTCCAGCCTTCCATAAGCCCGGTAAGCTTTAAAATAACTTTCTTGCAGGCAATCCTGTGCCTCGGCCGCGTTCCCCAACATGCGCCATAAATAGGCGTACAACTCGCGGCTGTGCGCGTCCACCAGCGCTTCAAAGTCAACGTTGACCATCATTGCTATAACCATCATAAGGCACAATTGTGAAAAGCTCCCTGGCTGCTCCATACTTTCCGGCCTTAAAATCTCAAGTCTCAAGTCTCCAATCACAAGTTAATCCTTGCTAACAATCATCCCTGCCAAACCAAGTAGAATTCCCTTTCATGCCATCCCATCGTTACCTCACCTTCGCCGTCTTTGCCGCCGGCCTCACTACCCTGGCCGTAGAGCTGTCTGCCTCCCGCTTGCTTGGTGCCGTCTTCGGCACCAGCAATCTGGTTTGGGCCAGCATCATTGGACTCATCCTCATCTATCTCACGGCCGGCTATTTCATCGGCGGCCGCTGGGCGGATCGCTCCCCGCATCCGGAAACTTTCTACCGCATTCTGCTTTGGGCAGCCTTCAGTATCGGCCTTGCCGCCCTCATTGCCCGCCCCGTGCTGCGCGCCGCCGCCAACGCTTTTGATCAGCTTGAGGTTGGTTTGTTGCTGGGCGCCTTCGTCTCGGTCCTGGTTCTCTTCATTATTCCCATTACGCTATTGGGCACGCTTTCCCCCTTCGCTATCCGCCTCAACATCTCAGATCCTCAGCACGCTGGCCAGGTCGCCGGTCGCATTTATGCCATCTCCACCCTCGGTTCCTTTGTGGGCACCTTTCTTCCCGACCTTGTCCTCATCCCGCGTGTCGGCACCACCTACACATTTCTAATCCTCAGTGGTTTTTTGATGCTGGTTGCCTTGGTTGGCCTGGCGCGCGTCCAATCGGCTCGCGCCGCCCTGCGGTTTATGTGGATGCCGCTCTTGTTGGCTGCCCTGGCACTGCTCTGGGCGCGCGGCGCTTTCAAAACGACAGCGGGTCAAATCTATGAAACTGAGTCCGCCTACAATTATATTCAGGTCATTGAGTTGAACGGTGCCCACTACCTGCGTCTCAACGAGGGCCAAGGGATCCATTCAGCCTATCATCCGGACCAGATTGCTTTCAACGGGCCCTGGTTGCAGTTCTTGGCAGCCCCTTTCTTCAACCCCGACTTCGACCCCGAACAGATTGACTCCATCGCCATTATTGGCCTTGCCGCTGGCACCAGCGCCCGTCAGGCCACCGCGCTGCTGGGCCCTGTCCCCATTGATGGTTACGAACTCGATCCCGCTATTATTCGCGTGGGCCGCGACTATTTCGCGATGACCATGCCCAACCTGGAAGCCATTCCCCAGGATGGCCGTTGGGGCCTCGCCCATAGTGAGCAGCGCTACTCGCTCATCGAGATTGATGCCTATCGGCCGCCCTACATCCCTTGGCATCTCACCACGCTTGAATTTTTTGAACTCACTCGCGCCCACCTTGCCGACGATGGTGCCCTGGCTATCAATGTGGGGCGTGCCCCCGGCGACCGCCGCCTCATCGACGCTCTCGTCGTGACGCTGAGTGAGGTCTTCCCCAGCGTCCACGTCATGGATGTGCCCGACACCTTCAACTCGCTGGTTTACGCCACCGTTCAGCCCAGTAGCTTCGCCGATCTTCAGGCCAATAGGGATCGCCTGGCGGCTGGTGGCGCCGATCCGCTTCTGCTCACCGCCCTGGATCGCACCCTCGCCAACCACCAGCCCACGCCCACCACGGGCGTCTTGCTGACTGATGAGCGCGCCCCGGTTGAATCCATCGTCAATTCAATGGTCTTGAACTATGTGCTCTCCGGCGATTACGAGGAATTGCAATGAAATTTCCCAATTCCAAGCCACTTAACGTTATTGGCTGGCTGGTCGCCATTCTGGTCCCCCTTGCGCTGCTGCTTAGCGCCCTACGTTTTGCCCTCACCCCGGTCTTTGTCAACCTCGAATACCACACCCCCGGCTTCCCTGAAGATTCTTACGGCATGACCCTGGAAGAGCGCCTCAGCTATGCGCCACTTGCCCTTGATTACCTGCTCAACGACGAAGATATCTCCTTCCTCGCCGATCAGACCTTTGCCGACGGCTCGCCGCTCTACAACGCCCGCGAATTGAGCCACATGGAAGATGTCAAAACCCTCACCCAGCAGGTCCTCGATGCATGGCTGCTTGCCCTCGGCGTGCTCCTTGCGCTCGGCCTTTGGGCCTGGCGCGCCGCATGGCTGGGCGAGTTCAAGCTTTTGCTCAGCCGCGGCGGGCTTGTCACCTTGTACCTGATCGCTGCCATTGGGCTATTTGCCGCCTTCAGCTTCGACTCCTTCTTTACCAGTTTCCATGGTTTGTTTTTCGAAGGCAATACCTGGCTCTTCCTCTTTTCGGATACCTTGATTCGTCTCTTTCCCATTCGATTCTGGCGTGATCTGGTGATCCTGCTCACCCTGCTGACAGTGGGGGCAGGCGCGCTCATCTGGCGCGTATTCCGCCCCCGCGCCTGAATCAAAAGCGCCCGCTTTCACAGGCGCCCAGTCTCTAATCCCCAGTCTCAAATCGCTAGTCTCAAATCCTTTCATCGCTCAACACCCCCAATTCCACCCCCTCACTTTACCTTCACTGACACACTCAACCCATCCCGAATGGGCAGCACGCTGGTGATCCATTTGTCGCTGCTTGCCAACATCCCGGTCGTTTCTCGAATACCTTGTGTAGCCGCAGATTGGTCGCTTTCGTCCAATATCTTGCCGCTCCACAGCATGTTGTCAAAGAGCAGCACCCCGCCCGTCCGAAGTTTCTCGTAAGCCAGGTCCACCGCGTTGGGGTAGCCCTCTTTGTCAATGTCGCAAAAGATGATGTCAAAAGGCCCCTCGGTTACCTTGAACGCCGCCACAGCTTCACCCACCGTGTAATGAACGATCTCGTCCAGGCCCATCGCGGCGAGATGCTCTTTGGCCTGCGTAGACAATGTCTCGTCCCACACGGTGTGATGCACCTCGCCCCCACCGTTTTCCTGCACCGCCATCGCGAACCACGCCGTTGAATAGCCGAATCCCGAACCCAGCTCATACACTCGCCGTGCTCCGATCATCCGCGCGATTTGATAACAGATCTGCCCGCAGGCCGGCCCGATGATCGGGAAGCCGTCTCGGGCTGCCCGCGCCTCCATCTTTTGCATTTCCGCGGGACGCGGCGGCACCAGGCTGTTAAGATATTCGCTGGTTTGCGGTGAAAGGAAATTCATTCGCTAAAACGCGAAATATTCGCTTAGCGTCATTCCTGCCAGGGCAACCACCATCAACACTGCGTTCAGGCTGCCGAACTGCCCCAAGCGTTCTTGGAGCTGTCCCATGTTGCCAAGCTGTTCCTGGCTGGGTTTGCCTGCTTTGCCAATCGCTTCGCCCACGCTGCGCATTTTGTTCACGGTGCCCGCCATACGGATCCCAATGTACATCGCCGCGAAGCCGGCCAATGCCCCCACTGTCAGCGCAAGGTCGCGCCCAATACTGAAGTTGGGTACCGGACCGATCACGATGTAGTACATCCAGATACCCGAAAGCACCGTCAAGCCAGAAGTAGCCGCCATGTATTTTTGAAAGCGGCTGCGCTGCGTGAAATACTGCATAAATTTCTGCGCATCTGCGCCCAGAGCGGCTGCGGTCTCGCTGATAAACAGCACCATCGTAAATGTGGCCCCCACCCACACCACGGCCGAAAAAATGTGAAATAGTCGCAATCCAATCATCGTGTAGTTCATGACAGATCTCCTCGTTTGGGTTGGTTTCTATAACTTTACTACGATTTTAGGCTCTTCACCAAAGTGAAAGTCCCTCTCGTCTCAAGCCCCGAACTTGCCCAGCCGACCGGCATGCGCCAGCGCCAGCGGCAGAATTTCCGTGGCAGGGATGGTCCCCAGCCCGCCCAGCGCGCAGGCCCGCTCCCCGAAAGCCGTTTGCAAATCCTGCAATCCGCGCTCCGGCGCCCACAGCAGCAGTGGCACTGGGTGCCACGAGTGGTATTTCATCTTCGCCGGGGTGGAGTGGTCGCCAGTGATAATCACCACCTCGGGCTTCAAATCCAGAACCGTTTGCAGCGCCTGGTCCACGATCTCAATGATCGCTTGTTTGCCTGCGAAGTTGCCATCCTCCCCCATACTGTCCGTCTTCTTGACATGGCAGAACACGAAATCGTAATCTGGCCACACGCGGGCAACCTCAGCAAATTCATCCGCCGGCTGTTCGCCCTCGAAGCGCTGCACATCCATCCCCACCAGTTGCGACACGCCCTTGTACATGGGATACACCGCTACGCAGGCCGCCTTCAACCCATACATATCTTGGAATTTAGGCAACACCGGATCGGTCCCAAAGCCGCGCAAGGTCACCCCATTGGCCTGGGGCTGCCCGGCCAGCAGCGCTTGCGCCGAGCCGATCCATTGCCTTAACAGCTTGGCCGCCCTCTCCGAAGCTTTGTCTTGCGCCACAGGTTCCAGGGGCGCCATGCCCACCCGTTGCGGGTCGGTATCCTCGATCTCGCCGTGCAAGCCCTCGCCGCGCATCACAATCGCGAATCGGTATTCCTTCAGATGCTGCACCTCAATCTCCACCCCCGGGACCTCAATCGTTTGCAACATCGTGGTCAGCGGCCGCGCCGCTTCGCTGGAGATGCGACCAGCGCGCCGGTCGCTGATTAACCCATTTGCGTCAAGCGTACAAAAATTGCCTCGAGCTGCCACGTCCCCTGGCTTGACCTGCATCCCGATGCCCACCGCTTCCAGCGCGCCGCGCCCCACCAGATAGGTCAGCGGGTCATAGCCAAAAAGGGCGAGGTGCGCCGGCCCGGAACCCGGCGTGATGCCCGGTCGGATTGGCACGATTTGCCCCAGCGTACCTTCCGCCGCCATGCGGTCCATCATCGGCGTATTGGCGGCTTCCAGGCTGGTCGGCCCGCCGGCCTCCATTGGCAGTCCGCCTAAACCATCCAGGATCAGCAGCAAGATCTTGCTTTGGCTCTCTCGCAACAAAGGCACTAAGTAGTCTTTTGGCATCTCGAGTCCTTAAGGAAAAACGTAACGCGTTCTATCTTACGCGTTACGTTTCAATTTTGCAAAGCCTTGGCCGTTTAGCGGACGGCTTCCTCGGTGTCCTTGTCAAATACGTGCATGTTTTCGACGTTGAACACCATCTGCACTTTGTCGCCGTATTTGTAAGCAGAGCGCGGGTCCACGCGTGCCACGAAATTATCGCTGCCGCTCTTGGCGTAAGCCACGATCTCGTTGCCCATCAGTTCCACCACGTCCACTTCCGCCGCCACCTTGGAGGGCGTGATGTTGGCTGGCGTGAACTTCGCGTTGTGGATGTCTTCCGGGCGAATGCCCAGCGTCACCGCCTTACCTACATACTTGTCGTAGGCCTTGGTGCGCCCCTTGGGAACATCCACCGTGAAGTTACCGGTGTCGGCTACCAGCTTGCCGTTGGCCTTTGAAATTTTGGCGTCAAAGAAGTTCATCGCCGGCGAACCGATAAAACCCGCCACGAATTTGTTCGCCGGCCTGTCGTAAAGGTTCTTGGGCGTTTCGATCTGCTGCAACAGGCCATAATTGATCACCGCAATGCGCGTAGCCATTGTCATCGCTTCCACTTGGTCATGGGTCACGTAAATGAAGGTGGTTGCCAGCTCCTTATGCAGCTTGCTGATTTCCGCACGCGTCTGCACCCGCAGCTTGGCGTCCAGGTTTGAAAGCGGCTCGTCCAGCAGGAACACGTTCGGCTCGCGCACGATCGCCCGCCCCACCGCCACGCGCTGCCGCTGGCCGCCGGAGAGTTGCCGCGGTTTGCGGTCCAGCAGGGGGCCGATGCCCAGGATATCCGCCGCATATTCCACTCGGCGCCTGATCTCCGCCTTGTCCATCTTTCGGAGGCGCAAGCCAAAGGCCATATTATCGAAGACCGACATGTGGGGATACAGAGCGTAGGATTGGAACACCATCGCAATGTCGCGGTCTTTTGGAGGTAGGTCGTTCACCACCCGATCCCCAATTAAGATTTGGCCATCACTGATTTCTTCCAGGCCCGCCAAGAGCCGCAGCGCCGTGGATTTGCCACACCCCGAGGGGCCCACTAAAACGAGGAATTCTTTGTCCTCGACATGAATGTTCAGATCGTTGACTGCTGTCACATCCCCGAACCGTTTATACACATGATCATAGGTCACGCTTGCCATGCTTGCACCTCCATTCTCAAAAGTATAGTGATTGGATTATAAGCCAAATTTTTCTTAGCCGAAATCAGTCGGATTCGGCTGCCGTTGGCGCAGAAAAAACCTGCAAAGATGCGCAAACCTTTAGTGTTGCTGATTTCGATTAGACTTTGTGTACTCGGTTTGTCGGTAAGGTGCTCTCATACATTAAGTCTTAGTGATTTCTTAGGTTCGATTGATATAAACAGGGGAGCTAGCTGTCATGAAATATTTACTTGTTGAAGACGAATCGGGGATGTCCAAATTTATCGTTCAAGGAATAACTGAAGTTGGACATGTAATTGATTGTGCCGCTGATGGAGAGGTCGGTCTATCTTTCGCTCTCTCCTATGAGTACGATGCAATCATTTTAGATCTCATGCTGCCCAAAATGGATGGACTGCAGTTGTTGGCAGAATATCGCCTCCAGGGCGGCAAATCCCCTGTGCTTTTGCTCACAGCCAGGGGCGAAGTTGAGGATCGCGTCAATGGTTTGGATGCTGGGGCAGATGATTATCTCGCCAAGCCTTTCGCCTTCCAGGAATTAATGGCCCGCATACGCGCCCTTCAGCGCAGGCCACCGCTTCAAAATGGCGCCAATCTGGCTATCGGAGATTTAGAAATGGCCCTCGCTTCGCATCAAGTTCGGCGTGGGTCGAAACTTATTGATCTGAGTGTCCGCGAATTCTCACTGCTTGAGATGTTTCTGCGCCACCCCAATCAGGTGTTAAGTCGCACGCAGATCGCCCAGAACGTATGGAATTTTGATTTTTATAGTGATACCAACGTTGTCGATGTATACGTGGGTTATCTGAGGCGTAAATTGGATGACGGCTTCGATACGTCGCTGATCCAGACGATTCGTGGCATTGGCTACAAACTGGGCCTGGAAGAATAAAAATTGAAAAATCCATTTGCGAACCTGCCGATCAAGATACGCCTCACTGTCTGGTATTTGCTGCTAATTGGAGCTACGGTCTCCTTTTTTAGTTTGTATTTGATGACAAGATTTGAAAACACGCTGATTTCTTCGGTCGATCAAAGTCTCAACGTGGCCGCCGCCCAGGCAATTGCCAGCACGGAAAATGAAGATGGTCTGCCCAGTTTCCAGATCAACGATGATAGCGATTTGGCTTCCGCACTTCCCGGTTTGCCCGGCTTTGCCATGCACATTGTTCTTCCCAGTGGATTTCAAATCGATGAATTTATTCCGTCGATCAAAATAACCTACTGGGGAGAGCTAAACGGCGGCTTTCAAACGGTGGCCCAGGCCGAAAACAATGGGAACTGGCGCATCTACACAAAAGCGATTAAAAACTCAAACGGGGATGTGATTGCCTGGTTGCAAGTTGCCCAATCCCTCGAATCGGTCGCCGACAACGTAAAAAGCCTCAAAGACCAACTCCTCTTGGGCCTGCCCCTCGTGCTTGTTTTAGCTGGAATCGGGGGCTACTTTTTCGCAGATCGAACACTTCAACCCATCCGGCATATTTCAGAGACCGCGCAAAAGATAGAAGCCAGCGAATTATCCCAACGCATCTCCTATTTGGGACCTCAGGATGAATTGGGCCAGCTCGCCGCCACCCTAAACCAAATGTTGCAGCGCCTGGAAGAAGCTTTTTACCGGGAAAAGCGCTTCACGTCAGATGCGGCCCACGAGCTGCGCACCCCGCTTGGCATCTTGAAGGGCCAAATCGAAGTAACCCTGACCAAACGACGCAAGCCAGCCGAGTACGTTAACTTGCTCGAGTCGCTTCAATCGCACGTAGATCGCTTGATCAGACTGTCGATTACAATGTTGACCTTAGCCAGATTTGAAGAGAAAACGAACATCCGCTCTCCCCAAGCGGTTAACCTCTCAGACATACTGAACAACTTGGTCGCTGAGTTTGCGTTGCTCGGAACGGAAAAAGGCGTAACCATCAACAAAAAGATTGAAGATTCGCTCACCCTAAGTGGGGATCCGGACCAACTCGTGCAACTGTTCATTAACCTGCTAGACAATGCACTCAAATTCACGCCCTCGGGCGAGTTAATCGATGTGCAAGCATTTGCTCGAGCCGCAGAGATCAGTGTCACCGTACACAACACCGGCATATTCGTGCCCGAAAAAAAAATCCCCTTCCTGTTTGATCCTTTCTACCGTACGGATACTTCCCGATCCTCTTCGCTGGGTGGCACGGGCCTGGGACTCTCAATTGCCAAAGAGATCGTAAAAAATCACGACGGCCGTGTAGAGATTTCTAGCACTCCTCAGATTGGGTTCCTCATCCGCATGTCTTTCCCCTTCGCATCCATCGACTGAAACTTCACACCAACGTAGGAATAGTCAAGGGCCAGCATAGTTCCGTATCTAAATCTTAGAGCCTTCTTAGTCCTTTATTAGGCTTGAATCCTATACTAAGAATATCCCGATCAGATATGGCGATCGAATAAAACAAAGCATCAAGGAGAAATGCATGAAGATTAACCGATTTTTTGCACTCGCAGCCATCGCTCTACTCGTTGTCTTGGCAATGGGTAAGGTGACGTCTGTAAGCTTGGCTGCTCCTCAAATGGGGCAGTCCCAGCAAGCCGCGGCCTGTAATGTCGAAGATGACGATTCGCTGGAAAGCGCATCTGAAGTCGACATGGACGATGTCCAGGAAGAATGCGGTCCGCAGGATGTGGCCGGTGACGCTGCTGAAGGTTGTGATGTTGAAGACGACGACAGCCAGGAATCAGCCTCCAGTTCTGCTCCGGATACCGACACTGACGAAACTGAAGAGCAGTGCGGTTCCCAGGCCGAGGGTTTAGACTAAACGCCCTATCCTCCAAACGAGAACAGCTGCAAGAAACGGGTCC
>QWJF01000029.1 GCA_009391835.1 Chloroflexota bacterium
CTGCTGCTGCACAGCGGCTGGCCCAACCCGGGGCTGACCACCAGCTTGAAACGCTTCTCGAGCCGTTGGGAACGCGCCGATCTGCCGATCATTGTGCATCTGCTTGGGAGCGAAGCCCCGGACTTGCGACGAATGGCGCCGCGGGTTGAGGAACTGGATAACGTCATGGCGATCGAATTGGGTTTGCCGCCGGATAGCGGGCCGGAGTTGGCCGCGGATTTGATCCGGGCGGCGCTTGGCGAAGTTCCGCTTATTGTTCAATTGCCCTTTGAAAGCGCCCTGGATTTAGCCGAAGCGGCCATCAGAGCGGGAGCCAATGCTTTGAGCTTGGCAGTGAAACGCAGTAGCCTGGAGCAAGACGGAGGGCAAGCATTTCGGGGGCGATTGTACGGGGCCAGCCTATTCGATGAGGCGCTGGAAACCACCCGCGATCTATGTGAGTTGGGTATTCCTGTGATTGGAAGCGGGGGCGTGTACTCAGCTGAACAAGCCCGAAGGATGCTCGAGGCTGGGGCGATTGCTGTGCAATTGGATACAGTCTTGTGGAAAGCGGATACGAATATTGGACTTTGGGATTTGGGAGAATCGGTCGCTTAGTCTTTTTCCAACCAAATCGTCACAGGCCCGTCGTTCGCGATTTCCACCAGCATGTGGGCGCCAAATTGTCCTTGTTGGGTGGGAATGCCCTGCTCGGAAAGCAAGGCGGCGAAACGGTCGACCAGCGGTTCGGCGATTTCGGACGGCGCGGCATGCACAAAGGAGGGGCGGCGGCCTTTTTGTGTGTCTGCGTACAGGGTGAATTGGGAGACGACAATGGCTGCGCCGCCCACATCCAGCAGCGAGCGATTCATTTTGCCATCCTCAGCCTCGAAGATGCGCAGATTGGCAATCTTTTCCGCAAGATATTGTGCCTGAGCTTCACTATCGGTAGACGCCACGCCCAGCAAAATCACCAAGCCCATGTCGATCTCAGCCAAGGGGTCGCCGGCAACAGAAACCCTGCCGCCATTCACCCGCTGAATCAGAGCACGCATTGAGACAGATCAGTTTTTAACATGGGCGGGCAGTATAACATGCGGGCGATTCGCCCTTTTGAACGTGCATTGCGTATAATCCGCCTGTGAAAAAGCCTTTTCTCTCCCTCATTGTTCCAGCCTATAACGAAGAAGGACGCCTACCAAACTCCCTGCAAAAAATTGCCGATTTTTTGGCGTCGCAAGATTACCTTAGCGAAGTTATTGTGGTGGAAAATGGAAGCCAGGATCGGACGGCTGAGATCGCAAGCGATTTTTCTCAAGCGCATGCCAACTTCCGTGCCGAATCACTGGATGGCCGCGGCAAAGGGCTGGCCGTGCGGCACGGGATGCTGATCGCAAACGGCGAATATCGCATGATGTTAGACGCCGATCTCTCGATGCCTGTAGGCGAGATCAACCGCTTTTTACCCCCTGAATCAGATGGTGCAGATATCGTGATCGCCTCTCGCGAGGCGCCCGGCGCGCGACGTTTCGACGAACCCGAGTATCGCCATTTGGGTGGACGTGTGATTAACACATTGATCCGGCTGTTGGCGCTGCCCGGCTTGCAGGATACCCAATGCGGGTTCAAATGCTTTCAAGCCGAGGTGGCGCAAGACCTTTTTTCGGCGCAGACGATTACCGGCTGGAGTTTCGACGTGGAGGTGCTGTATATCGCACGCCAACGCGGCTATTCGGTGCTGGAGTTGCCCATTGATTGGTATTACAACGAACAAAGCCACGTGGAACCGCTGCGAGACACAGTGCACATGTTCAAGGATTTACTGACCATCCGGCGCAACGCGCGCAGGGGTCTCTATGGCGCGGCGAGTTGACACGAGCCTGATCCCGGCAGCCCCCACGCTGGACTATGAAAAGGCGTTTTGGGTCGAGGGGCTAACACGCATTGCGGGGATTGACGAGGCGGGCAGAGGCGCACTGGCAGGACCGGTCTATGCTGCAGCCGTGGTTCTGCCTCAAACCGGGAAGATTGTAAAACAGCTGAGGGGTGTACGCGATTCGAAGGAAATGAGTGCGGCGCAACGCGAGCGTTGGGCCATTGAAATCCAGCGCCTGGCCGATCAATGGGCGGTGGGCAGCGCAGGACCGGATGAAATTGATGCCTATGGAATCGTGCCCGCCACACGACTGGCGGCGAGCCGCGCCCTGCAAATCCTGGAGCCCGACCCGGAGCATCTACTGATCGATGCACTGACGCTATACGAAAGCGCAATCCCGCAGACCAGCCTGTTCAAAGGCGACCAGCGCTCGTTGAGCATCGCGGCAGCCTCCGTGCTGGCGAAAGTGGCGCGGGATGCTGAATTGCGCGGCTTGGACGGCGATTTCCCCGAGTATGGTTTTGCTCGCCATAAGGGTTATGCAACAGCCGCGCACCGGGCAGCGATCTTTAGCCTGGGGCCCTGCTCCCAGCACCGTTTGAGTTTCTCTCCTATGCGGGTGGATACATCTTGAGGCCATTAGCGCTGATCTGGATGGCCCTGGGGCTGGCAGCCTGCACGATCCCGACTTCATCAAACACCGAAAGCACTGCCAGCGAAAGTCCGGCAGCGCCTGAGACTGCGGTCGCCAGCCCAACGCCCTTTGAATTCAGCGGACCCGAAAAAGAGCTGGCGCGCAGCCGTTATCAGCTGGACATCGATTTTGATTACGCGGCGCAAGTGCTCAGTGTCTGGGAGCAAATTGATTACATCAATAGCTCTGATGGGGTCTTAAGCGAATTGCTATTAGTTGTGGAGGCCGATTGGCAGGGGGCTACTTTTGAACTACGCGATGCGGTGTGGGGGGATGGCACTGCCATTGAGACAGTTGCACGTGAAACCAGCGCGCTGCTCATTCCACTGAAAGCACCACTCGGGGCAGGAGATAGCCTGCGCTTAGCTCTGCATTTTGACTTGGAACTTGCCCAGAAGCCAGGAATCCTTGGGTATACGACCCGGCAAAGCAATTTTGCGGATTGGTATCCCTTTGTTCCGCCGCGCGATGAGACGAGTTGGATCCTGCATGGGCCGGGCCCCGCCGGGGAGCACCTGGTGTACGAGAGCGCTGATTTTGAGGTCCTGCTTCGAGTGCACAACGCGCCGGAGGAGTTGGTTGTGGCGGCTCCCGCGCCCGCCGAGGTTATACGGGGCGGCACTCGTTATGTATTGACCGGGGCGCGGCGCTTCGCATGGTCGGCCAGCGCGGACTATACGGTTTTGGAGAGTGAAGCAAGCGGAGTAACGCTAGCAGCCTACGTGTTTCCCGAGCATCTGGAAGCTGGGCAAGCCAGCCTTAGCGTTAGCCGCGCGGCGCTTGAGCTATATGAGGGCCTGTTCGGGGAGTATCCCTATGAGAGCCTGGCGATCGTGGAAGCAGATTTTCCGGATGGAATGGAATCGGATGGCTTGTTCTGGCTATACCGCGGATTTTTTGACGATTTCGAGGGAGCACAAAATTATCTCACCTCGTTAAGCGCACACGAAGTGGCGCACAATTGGTGGTTTGGCGCGGTGGGCAATGACCCAGCGCTGGAACCCTGGCTGGATGAAGCCTTGGCTCTCTACAGTGAAAGACTATATTACGAAGCTTTGTATCCTGAGCAGGTAGATGCCTGGTGGGAGTTTCGCATTTTGCGCTTCTCGCCCACTGGAGCCGTGGATAGTAACATTTATGCCCATACGGGGTTTGCATCCTACGTACAGGCGGCGTACTTCCGTGGCGCACTGTTTTTGGACGCGCTGCGCCAAAAAATGGGGGACGTAGCGTTCTTTTCGTTCCTGCGTGATTACTTTGAAGCGGGGCGCGGGGAAATTGTGAATGCGGATGTTTTCTTTGCGCTTTTGGGGGAGTACGAACTGGTGGGGTTGGACGACATTGTCGGCGAGTATTTCGCCGAGCGCTAGTTCTTTTCGAGCGACAAAGCCATGATCGAGGCCGCCAGCGCCAAACCCGCGGTCAGCCAAAAAACGCTAACTACGCCCCAGACGTCTGCCAAATAGCCGCTGAGCAGCACGCCCAAGGCGCCGCTGGCAAAGATAAAGCCAAGGATGAGGCCGGAAGTCATTGCCATGCCGCCAGGGATATAGCGCTGGGCAAGCACGACAATGATGGTGTGCGTGGAGCCGGAGAAGAGGCCGGCGATGGGGATCAGCAGATAGAGCCAAGGGGAGAAGCCGACAACAGGGATGGCCGAGAGGGGCAGCACGGCCAGGGCCAGCATGCTGGCAGCCACGCGGCGTTTGCCATAGCGATCCGCCAGCGCACCGCCCAATAAAAGGCCGACAGCCGAAGCGCCAATAAAGAGCGAAGAAAGCAGCCCGTAAACGCCGGCGCTTTGGCCGCTATCGCTCAGGAACTTGGGCAGGAAAACGAGCATGTTCTGCTGCACCCAGGATTGGGTGGCGGCCAGGGCTGCGAAGAGCAGCCAAAAGCTGAGCGAGCGGGAAGCCACGGGGGCTGTGGGCTGCGAACCATGTGATTCATGCAGCAGGGTAGCGGAACGCCCGAGGCGCACAAAGCCGGAGAGGCCCACCAGAATGGCAAAGGCGGATAGCCAGATCAGGCCCAGCTTGCCGTCTTGCTGCAGAAGAAAGCCGCCCACTAGGGGGCCAATGAATAATCCACCTTGCCCAAAAAGAAAGAAATAGGACGAGGCGGTGGTTTCGCGGCCCGCGTAGCGGGCACGGCCCACCAGCGTGGCCTGCATGGTTCCGGCGGGGTGAAAGGCTCCGGAACCGAGGCTGGCGAGCACGATAAAGGCCAGGGCGGGAAGGCCTGGGGTGAGCAAGCCGAGAGTGAAGAAGATGCCAATCCAGAGTGTGCCGCCCGCGATGGCCCAGCGTGCGCCGAGCCGGTCGGCGAGATGGCCAAAGAGGGGCTGCAAGAGCGCGGCAACCAGAATATAGGCGGTACTGAAGAAGCCGAGCTGGGTATTGGAGAGGCCTAGGGCGACGGCCAGATAAACGAAAAGCACCGAGCGTTGGCCATTGAGAACACCCACGGCAAAGTGGCTGAGACCAACCGTTGAGAAGAGCTTATCGCGGACGAGTAGCATGCGGGGCGGCGAAGTTAGCGGTACAGGTTTCGGGCTAAGATAAGATCAAATACTTTCTGGGGCAGATAATTGCGGAAGTGGCCACCTTCGGCCACGCGCTGGCGCACCTCGCGCGAGGCAATTTCGAGAAGAGGGGCATCAATAAATTCGAGTTTGGCGCGCAGGCCGGGCAGGGTGCGCTCCAGATCGTCTAGATGGTAATCCGTGCCGGGGCGGCGCATCACACCCAACGCGGCAAGGGCCGCGAGAAAATCAGGGGGACGATGCCAGGTGGGCAGCGATTCGAGTGAATCTCCCCCGATCAGATACACCAGATCGTGATCGGGAAACTCTTCGGCTAACAGATGAAGGCTATCGACAACATAGTGGGGACCTGGGCGATCAATCTCGACGCGCGAAAGGGCAAAGCCCGGCTGGCCGTCCAGGGCAGCCTCCAGCAAGGCCAGCCGGTCTTCCACTGGCGTGATCTGGCGATGCTGCTTATGAGGTGGATCGGCGGTGAGCACGAAGAGGATTTGCTGCAGTTTAAGTTGAGCAAGGGCTTCGCCAGCCAGGATGAGGTGGCCGAGATGAGGTGGGTCGAAGGTGCCGCCGAAGATGCCCAGTCGAGGGCGGGGTGAACCACTCACTCTTGCCACTCCAGCTCGTGTTCCCCAATAAAGACCGTATCACCGACTTGAATGCCCTCGTTTTTAAGAGCCTCGGTGACACCAAGGCGATCCAGGATGCGCTGAAAGCGGCGCACGGATTGTTCGTATTCCCAGTAAGTCATGGCAGCGGCACGCTCGAGGGAGACCCCCCTAAGACGCCAGCCCCGCCCCTCGCGCTCCACTTCGAAGTTGCGCGGATCCTCTTCCACACGGTACACGGGAAGCGCCTCGGGCGGGGGTGCGGGAGCCTCAGCCAATTCCTGAGTGGCGCGGCCGAGGAGTTGGCGAACGTTCTCCCCGCTCACTGCCGAAACGGCCAGGGGCCGGTAGCCGCGCTTTTTGAGGGCAGTTTCAAGCTGGGGCCAGCGAGCCTGCACGTCGGGGAGATCCATTTTGTTAAGCGCGACGATCTGCGGTTTGGCCGCCAAATCGGGATCAAATAAAGCGAGCTCGCTATTGATCTGGGAGAAATCGGCCAGTGGATCCTCAGCCATGCCATCCAGGAGATGGATAAGCACACGAGTGCGCTGAACGTGGCGGAGGAAATCATGGCCGAGGCCGATGCCCTCGTGGGCGCCTTCAATCAAACCGGGAATATCAGCCAGCACCAAGGTTGTTTCTTCATCCAGGGCGGCGACTCCCAAGTTGGGCTCCAGCGTGGTGAAAGGGTAGGCAGCAATCTTGGGTTTGGCGTTGGTGAGAGACGCCAACAGGGTAGATTTTCCGGCGTTGGGTACGCCTACAATGCCCACGTCGGCGATCAACTTAAGCTCTAGCCTTAACTCGAGCTCCTGGCCGGGCTCGCCGCGCTCGGCCAGTCGGGGCGTCTGACGGCGGGAAGTGGCAAAATGCTGGTTGCCGCGGCCGCCACGGCCGCCTTTACCGAGCACGATGCGCTCCCCAGGCTGGGTGAGATCAGCGAGCAGTTCGCCCTTCTTTTGGCGGTAAATGAGCGTTCCAGGAGGCACCCGCACGATTAAATCTTCGGCGGACTTTCCACTGCGTTGGCTACGCCCGCCGGGGGCACCGTCCTTGGCGTAAAAATGCTTATCGCGCCGAAAATTGTAGAGGGTGCGCAGAGACGTATCGACCTCGAAGATCACGTCGCCGCCGCGGCCGCCATCGCCGCCATCGGGGCCGCCGCGCGATTCGAATTTCTCGCGTCGAAAGTGAACCATACCGTCGCCGCCTTTGCCCGAACGGATGTCAATTTCGGCCTGGTCAATAAAGTTTGATTGAGTCATATAGTTGATTTTGTGGAAGCGCCGGGATTATATCATTCAGGGATTGCACGTCGTTTGTGTGGTCTTTGTGGGGGATTGCACAAAAGGGGGCTTCATGGTAGATTTTAGACATTCCACGAGGAGTGTGTTGATGCCAAAAAGCATACCGGATATCGTGATCGGCCGTTTGCCGATCTATTTACGAGCCCTGCAGCATATGGGGATGGAAGGACGCCAGGTGACCTCTTCACAAGAGTTGGGTGAGCGACTGGGCATCTCTGCGGCGCAAATCCGCAAGGATCTCTCGCAGTTTGGCGAATTTGGGAAGCAGGGAACGGGCTACAACATTGATTTTCTCTCGAAGCAATTGCAGGAAATCCTCAAGGTGGATCGGGTGTGGGATGTGGCCATTGTTGGCGCGGGGGATATCGGCAAAGGTCTGGCCAATTACAACGGATTTAGCTCGCGCGGCTTCCGCATCGTGATGATCTTTGACAGCAACCCCAACTTAGTGGGCACTCAATTGGGTGGCTTCACCATTAAGGACAGCCGCCTCATCAAGCAGGAATTGGAAAGCAGCAACGTGCGAGTGGCGATGATCGCGGTGCCCGCGGCGCAGGCCCAGGCAGTGGCAGAACAATTGGTGGAGGCAGGGGTCAAAGCGATTTTGAATTATGCGCCGGTCAACTTGACGGTTGGGCCCGATGTGCACGTGCAGCATATTGATCCTACGATCCACTTGCAACGCATGACGTATTATTTGGACTAGTTCGTAGCTTCAAAAGGCCACCCATCGGTGGCCTTTTTTCTTATCCCGGCGAGTGCGCTTTATAATTGATGTTTGTGACATCAAAACCATAAGCCGCAATCTAAGACACTGGCCACCTTTATGAAATCGTATACAAAGTACCTGCTAGCTCTCTTGCTTGTTTCGCTGGGGGTGCGAATCTGGTTGGTGATGGCAGGAGGACAGTTCTTCTGGCCGGATGAGGAACGTTATTTTCTTTCGCGCCTGGCAGCAGACCATTTGCTGGCCGGGAATTTCAAAGGGTCTCTTTTCTATTTGCACAGCGCGGATCACTTTCTCTTCAAAGCGATCGGGGTGCTGCCCGCGTTGGCCGAGAGCCTATGGGGAATCAACGACAAAATCCCCTCGCTATTCTTTTCTCTGTTTTCCGTGGTGAACATCTGGCTGGTGGGGAAACTCGCCCGGCGCCTGGGAGCGGGAGAACGACAGGCGCTTCTTGCCAGCTTTCTGCTTGCCCTCTCGACCACCTTTCTCTTCTATGCGCGCCACATGCTACCCTATGATTTAGCGATGAGTTTTGGCCTGGGGGCGATCTGGGTGGGACTACGACGCCCAAACCGAGCGCGGGATTCGATATTGTGCGGGCTGCTGGCGCTGGCGACCTTCTTGAGCTACAACGGCTACTGGGTGTTGGTCGGTTTTGCGTTTTTAACGCATTTATTCTGGAACCAGAAGGCCGCTTTTAAAGAGAGCCTCAAACAAGCGGCCCTGTTCGGCCTCGCGTTTGCCGCGCCACTGGCCCTCTTGCTGGCGCTCAGTGAGCTCTACGCGCCGGAGCCCCTATTGCAACAGTTCCTGACCTTTTCGGGGACGATCACGCACGGCGTGTTTTACGAAGGCTGGAGCCTGCCCTTTGCCTTCCTGTGGTATGCGGAACATCTCTTGTTCATTTTGTGGCTGGCAGTCAGCGGCTATTGGGTCTGGCGTTTTTGGGCCGGCGAGCGAAATCCTGAGCTGGCGTTTGGGCTGGCCGGGATCGCTTTCGTGTATGGCAATCTGGTGCTGTTTAGCGTGGTGCTGCAAAAGTTCGTGGTGTATGGGCGGCTGGCGCGGCAGGTGGTGCCCTTCATGTGTTTACTGGGAGCGATGGCCCTGGAGCGATTATGGAATTCGGGCGAACGCGGGCGAGTCAGCGCGATGGTCGTCGTCGGGCTGTTGGCTGTGCAGGCGGGGATTAATTTTTATCCGGTGATCATACAGGATTTCCCTGCAGAGTTCCGACTAGAGGTGCGTGAGGTGCGGTTGACCCTTGATCCGGGGGAATTCGAATTCATCAACGTGCATTTCATCCACCCTTTCTCATTGGCCGAGACACCTCAGGATCGCCCTTTCCAGCTGGTGCTGAGCAGGCCACACCCGCTTGAATATTTGCCCTTCCAATATCAGGGCTACACGCCTGAAAAGCGTGCATATCTGCGGAGCGCAGATATCAGCATGAAATTTGTGGTTTACGAGGACTAACCAACAAAAAACACCCGCCGAATGGCAGGCATTTCCTCATTCGATTTAATACTGGGGTAGATGACGTTCGAGTAAGTTGTAAATTGAGGATGCGCGCAGCGCACCTTCGGCAATGCAATTAGCGGGGTTGTCCACCAAATACGCAGGCACGCCCAGCTTTTGGGTCATGAGGCGGTCTATGCCGCGCATTAGCGCGCCGCCGCCGCACAGCGCAACACCGCGATCAATAATGTCTGAAGCCAGCTCGGGCGGGGTTTTTTCCAGCACCCGGCGGATCATTTCAAAGATTTCGTCCAGCGGATCCTGCACCGCTTCGACAATTTCCGAGGTGGTGAGGGTGAGCGGGCGGGGCAGGCCGCTGACCTGATCTTGGCCCTGCAATTCAATGCTGAGTTCTTCATCCTGGGGGGTGGCCGCCCCGATGCGCAGCTTGACCATCTCGGCGGTGCGTTGGCCGATAAAGAGGCCATATTTACGGCGCACATAGCCCGCAATGGCTTCATCCAATTCAAGGCCGCCCTGGCGCAGCGTTTCGCCGGAGACAACATCGTGCATGGCGATCACAGCCGCCTGGGTGCAGCCGCCGCCCATGCAAACAATCATGTTGCCAGTGGGCGTGTTAATCGGCAAATCAATGCCAAGGGCCGCAGCGAGCGGCTGGGGCACCAGCAGGGCGTCGCCGACCTGCATGGCAGCCTCGTGCACAGCGCGGCGTTCAACGCTGGTGATGCCGTAGGGATGTGATATTAAAATACGGGGTTTGAAGAGACGAACGGAGCCGCCAATCTTGCGCACCAAGTGATCGAGCAGGCGTTCGGTGAGTTCGTAATAAGCAACCACGCCGTGGTGCAGCGGGCGAGTGACCTCAATGGTCTCGACTGAGACGCGGCCCACCATACTGAGGGCTTCTTCGCCCACGGCGACAATCTTTTGTTCTTCGATGTCCACAGCGACAATGGTGGGTTCTTGCAGCACCACCTGATCCCCTTCGGCGATGCGAATGAACATCGTGCCCAGGTCTATGCCCAGCTCACGGGAAAAGGAGGCCATTAAGTGCCAGTGTCTCCAGTTCCTTGGGAGGCAGGATATTCGGTTCGGCGGGCGCGGGTGCGGCCCAGTCGACGGGCGGCGTCCAGGCGCAGGCTGGAGCGGCGCAGGGCGGCTTCGGCAGCGAGATAGGCATCCGTATCGGCCGGGATGCCTTCTTCGAGGCGCTGGGCGGCGCGCTGTCGAGCTTCTTCGGCGCGGGAGAGATCGATCTCTTCGACATTTTCGGCGGCATCAGCCAGAATCGTAACGATATGAGGCTGCACTTCAACCAGGCCGCCGGTAATAGTGAACAACTCTTCCACACCTTCATAACGCACTTTGATCACGCCAAGGCGAATGGTGGAGAGCAGCGGGGAGTGATTGCCCAGAATGCCCATCTCACCATCCGTGCCGGGGATGACGACAATATCCACATCCCGTTCAAAGACCGTGCGATCTTGCGAGACAATCTCGCAGCGTATCGTCATAAAATGCCTCTAAAAGCCTTAATCCTCTTTGCTCAACCGGGCCGCTTTTTCAATCGCCTCGTCAATGGTGCCAACCATCATGAAAGCCTGTTCGGGCAGCTCATCGTGGTTGCCATCCAGAATTTCACGGAAGCCGCGCACTGATTCTTCCAGCTTGACGTAGCGACCGGGGATGCCGGTGAATTGCTCGGCGACGAAGAAAGGCTGAGAGAAGAAGCGCTCGATCTTGCGGGCGCGAGACACGATAAGTTTGTCGTCTTCACTCAGTTCGTCGATGCCCAGGATTGCAATAATATCCTGCAAATCTTTGTATCGCTGGAGTACTTGCTGAACTTCACGGGCAGTCTTGTAGTGCTCTTCGCCCACGATGTTGGGATCGAGGATGCGGGAGTTGGAGGCCAGCGGATCAACGGCGGGATAAATACCCTTATCCGAAATGGCACGCTCGAGAGCGATGGTGGCGTCCAGGTGGGTGAAGGTGGCCACTGGCGCGGGGTCGGAGTAGTCATCCGCGGGCACGTAGACAGCCTGCATGGACGTGATCGAGCCCTGATGGGTGGACGTGATGCGCTCCTGAAGCTGGCCCATTTCAGTGGCCAGGGTGGGCTGGTAGCCCACGGCGGAGGGCATACGCCCAAGCAGCGCAGACACCTCGGAACCGGACATGCTGAAGCGGAAAATGTTATCGATGAATAGGAGGACGTCGCGGCCCTGATCACGGAAATATTCGGCCATCGTGAGGGCAGTGAGGGCCACGCGCAGGCGGTTGCCAGCGGGCTCGTTCATCTGACCATAGACGAGCACCGTATCCTTGAGCACACCAGATTCAATCATCTCACGATACATCTGGGTGCCTTCACGGGTACGCTCACCAACCCCGGCAAACACCGAGTTGCCCTGATGTTCGGTGGCGATGGAGCGGATAAGTTCCTGAATGAGAATGGTTTTGCCAACGCCCGCGCCGCCGAAGATGCCCGTTTTGCCACCTTTTGTGAAGGGAGCGATCAGATCAATGACTTTGACGCCGGTCTCAAAAACTTCTACGCTGGTAGCCTGCTCTTCAAACGTGGGCGCCGGGCGGTGGATCGGATAATAGGTTTCTGAGACTACGGGGCCGAGCCCATCAATGGGGTTGCCGAGCACATCGAACATACGGCCGAGGGTAGCTTCGCCTACCGGCACCGTGATGGGGGCATTTGTGTTTTCGACGGCCATGCCGCGCTTGAGCCCATCCGTGGAATCCAGGGCCACGCTGCGCACCTGATGATGCCCGAGATGGGTCTGCACTTCCATAAACATGGGTTCGGCGTCGGGCCGCTCTATTTTTACGGCCTCATAAATAGCAGGGAGGCTGCCTTCGGGAAATTCCGAATCGACCACACCACCAAGAATTTGAACTATTCGACCTTTTGCGTCGGCCATACTTCCTCCATTTTAAGCAGCCTGGGCTAAAGCCTCAGCGCCGCCGGCGATATCCAGCATTTCATTGGTTACGGTTTGCTGGCGCACCTTGTTGTATTCCAGGGTGAGTGCACCAGCCAAATCGGTGGCATTGTCGGTTGCGTTCTTCATGGCCACCATGCGAGCAGCATGCTCGCTTGCAAATGATTCCAAAAGCGCTTGATAAATCTGCAGCGCGGTAAAGCGGGGAACAATCTGATCCAGAATTTCGACCTGGCCAGGTTCATAGGTGTAAGCTGCGGCAGGGCCGGACGAGGCCGGGCTGAACCCGGATTGTACGAGCCCTTCCGAGGTATCGAATTCAAGGGGCAGGAGCTTCTTGAGGGTGGGTACCTGGCTGATCATGTTGACGAAATCGGTGTAAACCAGATAGACCTCATCAGCTTTGCCTTCGAGGAAATCGTCCACCACGATGCGGCCAACAGGCGAAACATCCGAGAAGCTGGGCTCGGGGGGCATATCGGTGAACTGAGCCATCACTTTTTCGCCGCGGCGAAAGAGTAGCTCTGCTCCCTTGCGACCAACGGCCACATAGCTCACAGTGGCTTCAAAATTACGGAAATGTTCGCGGGCAAAGCGCATCACGTTGGTGTTGTAGGGGCCGGCCAGGCCGCGGTCGCCGCTGACTAGAACGACGAGGACGTTGTTGACCTGGGCGCGTTCGGTGAGCAGCGGGTGCAGGCTGTTTCGCCCCGGCTGGCCGGCAATGTGGGTGAGGACCTGCCAGGCTTTGGTGGCGTAGGGGCGGGTGCCCTCTACGGCTTCCATCGCTTTGCGCACGCGGCTAGCACTCACGGCCTGCAGGGCGCGGGTTACCTGGGCAATGTTCTTTACACTGCGTATGCGTATTTTGACTTCGCGTGCGTTGGCCATGATTTCCTAAATGCGAGCTTAGGACCAGGTGCTGTTGAAAGCGTTGATGGCGTCTTTGATCTTTTCTTTCAGTTCGTCGCTGATCGCCATTTTGGTGCGAATCTCTTTGAGGATGTCGCCGTGGGAGGTTTCCATGAAACGCAAGAGGCCTTCTTCCCATTCTGTCATGCGGTCAATTTCAATCTTGTCAGCAAAGCCGCTGGTTCCAGCGTAAATGGAGATAACTTCTTTTTCGAGGGGCACCGGTGAATATTGGGGTTGCTTGAGGATTTCCTGCAAGCGCTGGCCCCGGTTGAGCTGATCCTGGGTGGCCTTATCGAGGCTGGAGCCAAATTGTGCAAAGGCGGCCAGCTCGCGGAAGGAGGCCATATCAAGGCGCAAACCGCCGGCTACCTGACGCATAGCCTTGCGCTGGGCATCGCCGCCCACCCGAGAAACGGAGAGGCCGGCGTTGATCGCGGGGCGAATGCCGGCAAAAAACAGGTTGGCTTCGAGGTAAATCTGCCCGTCGGTGATGGAGATCACATTGGTGGGCACATAGGCCGAAACGTCGCCCAGTAAGGTTTCAATGATGGGCAACGCGGTAAGCGAGCCACCGGAGCCCTCGAGTTGGGCTAGCTTGTAATCTCCGGTTTTTTCCATCGCCTGGCGAGCTTTTTCGGCATCGTGCTCGGCGAGCGGGCCAGCATAGATCTGTTTGTCTACCGCATCTTTCTCAGTGGCCAGCTCTTCTTTGAAGCCCTTGGGCACGATCACAAAGTTGTTGGCGAGGCGAGCGGCGCGCTCCAGCAGGCGTGAATGAAGATAGAAAACGTCGCCCGGGTAGGCTTCGCGGCCTGGAGGGCGGCGCAGGAGGAGCGAAACCTGGCGATAGGCCCAGGCGTGCTTGGAAAGATCGTCGTACACGATGAGAGCGTCGCGGCCGCTTTCCATGAATTCTTCACCAATGGAGCAACCCGCGTAGGGAGCGATGTATTGCAGTGCGGCGGGCTCTTCAGCGGAGGCGACGACAACAACGGTGTGATCCATTGCGCCGTTTTCCTCGAGGATGGCCACCGTGCGGGCAATACCGGCTTTCTTCTGGCCGATGGCGACATAAATGCAAAGGAGATCCTGATCTTTTTGATTGATGATGGTATCGATAGCAAGGGCTGTTTTTCCAGTTTGGCGGTCGCCAATGATCAGCTGGCGCTGGCCGCGACCTACGGGCGTAAGTGCGTCGATGGCCTTGATGCCGGTCTGTACCGGGGTATCCACGTCTTTGCGCTGGATGACGCCGGGAGCGATACGCTCAATGGGGCGATATTGGCTGAAAGCAATGGGGCCTTTGCCATCAATGGGCTCGCCGAGGGCATTCACCACGCGTCCGATCATGCCATCGCCCACGGGTACCGAGGCAATACGCCCCGTAGCGCGCACCGTCATGCCTTCTTCGATCCCAGAGAACTCGCCCATAATGATGATGCCGACGTTATCTTCTTCCAGGTTAAACGCAATGCCCATCACGCCATTATCGAATTGCACCAGCTCCTGGGCGCGCACATCGGCCAACCCTGAAGCACGAGCGATACCATCGCCGGATACAGTAACCGTGCCGACATCTTGCAAGGCAAATTCGGGACTGAAATCCTTGATTTGCTTTTCGAGGCTGGAAGAAATATCTTTAATCAAATCGGACATTGAAAACTCTCCGCGGGAAAGAAGTAACCAGTCACGTGCACTGAGGCGAGGCCGCGCCGAAACGCAGCACCCGGATGATAACTGAAAGGGGCCTATTTGTCCAGTAATTCACAAACAAAACTTGGTTTTGGCACAGGGAGTCAATCGGGAGAGTTTCGTCCGTCGTCGCCCCCCTGCCCCAGACCACGCGAGCGTTCGTATGCAGCCCAAATAGCCCGCGAGATAGCCGTGCGGAAGCCGGCTTTTTGGAGGTAGTAGAGGGCTTCCGCCGAAGTGCCCCCCGGCGACGTAACCTGGTTGCGCAGGCGGGCCAAGTGGCGGGGGCCCTCGTCGCTGTGATCGTAAAACTCTACTGAGCCACGCAGGGTTTCAACTACCAATTGTTCAGCAATACGGCGGGGGAAACCCAGGTGCACGCCTGCATCCACCATCGCTTCCATAAACAAATATACGTAGGAAGGTCCCGTACCAGAGAGCGCAGTGGCTTTATCCAGGAAGCTCTCGTCTTCCATATAGATTGTTTGGCCAAGCGCGCCCAAGATTTCTTCGGAACGCCGTCGCTGATCGGGCGAAGCGGCTTCGGACGCGGTCCACACTGTGATGCCTTTGCCAATCCGGGCAGGCATATTGGGCATGGCGCGGGCTACAGCAGGATGTTCAAGACCCGCAGCAATTGAATCAGTTGAGGCCCCGGCGACGATGGAGAGCACCAGTGCGTCTTTTTGGATAGCGCCTTTGAGCGCGCTGAGCACTTTACCAAGTTGTTGAGGCTTAACTGAAAGAACAACGGTTGAGGCCAGAGAGGCAATTGCAGCGCTGTCGCCCGAAAATTCAAGGTCGTATCGTTCAGCAAGCTGTGTGCCGCGATCGGGGCGCGGACCAGCAGCCAGAATATTTTTGCCTTTCGAAAGGCCCGTGTTGATCAGACCCGCTATGATGGCCTCAGCCATCACTCCAGGTCCAATAAAGGCGATTTTTTGGTTCTCTGGCAATAGACGTCTCCTCCCGAAGGTATTCTCTTATGATAACTGCTAACTATGCCCAAACGTTCATGCGGTGGAGCTTGGTATAATGCCGCCACTTATTACTTGTTTCTCTCCCTGGACTTATGAACAAACTTAGCGTACCTGAGCCGGAAGAACTGGCGGGATTGCGTGCCAAAACAGCCCATCGCCGCGAGTATTTAGGCATCCTGGAAATGGAGCTCTTCAATACTCGCGCGGCGCTGCAAGAATTCACCGACGAGTACACAGCCCGTTTAGGCCCGCTGGAGATTGAATACCAACGCCTGGAACGCTTAATGGACGAGGCTATCGAAGAGGATGAACTCGGCCCGGGAAGCGCACAGGGACACAATGGCCACCGAGAGCAGCAAAGCTCTCAGGAACAGCCAGGGCCAGAGAGGCGCAGCGCCCGGCAGGCCCTCAAAATCAAAAACCCGAACTATGAGCGAAAAATCCGAGAGTTATTCCGCAATCTAGCCAAGCGCTTCCACCCGGATTTAGCCAGCAAGCCAGAGGAAAAAGAGGCGCGAGAGAAAATCATGGCGCGCATTAACCAAGCTTACAGCGCTAGAGACTTGCGCACCCTGGAAACGCTGGCCAAGGAACATGCTGCGCTAATTGGTGGGACTGCGGAGGGGCCTGCGGCTGAACTGGCGCGGCTCAAAATCGAGCTGCGCGAATTGGAAGCCATGATCTTTGAGGTGGAGCACACGATCCGCGAATTGGACTTCTCACCTGCCTGGCAAATGCGCTCGGAAGTTCAGAGCGAGCGGCAGGCCGGGCGGGATAAGCTCGGTGACATGCAGGGCAACGTAAAGGAACGGATTGCCGAGTTGCGTGAGCATCTGCTTGATTTGGGCGTCAATCCCAAGTTTGTCAACGCCTAAATCCCGGCGCCGAGCCGGGACTCTGCAGGCGCATTACATTTATCTTCCTGCTAAAAAACTGTAAAAGTCAGGGGAACAAAATTGGTGGGCGAGTAGCCATCGACCAGGTCGTGGTATAGACCGGCTGGCCATTTTGCAAATATTCCAGGAGAAGCCAACCATTTTCTGTACGGCCCCAGACATCGCTGCCCTGGGGAAAATATTCCAGGACTCGAATCACCTGGCCGGCTGCGACACCGCCTACAGAGCGGGAGGAATTGGCCGGCCCTTCGCGCAGTGTATTTGAAACTGTTGCAGCGGCCTCAAAGGGCAAGCGCGGAAACATTTCCACTCGCTGCAAATCCACCCAATAGCCGCAGCGTTCATCACCCACGTTAGGAAAATACACGTCCATACCGCCAGCATTACCCAGCTCACCTTCGATGGAAACAGAGGTGAACTTAGTGACTAGCCAGGGCGCAGTCTGGTAGTTAACCGCATCAACATCCGGAGGATCATCACCCACGAACAGCATCTGGATGCGAACTGAGCCATTGCGGGTCTCCAGTACGAGGACAACATTGCCACCGGAGGAAATACCTTCCGCCTTGGGTTCCACGGACAATTCGTCCAGATTCAGGATGGGGATAGAGTCATTGAAACGGTCGAAGAGACCGGCGCCGGGCAGAGCGACCCAGATGGCCGCTTCTTCATGGGGCTGCAAATCACGCAAATATTCCAACCACTCTCGGGTGTAGGTGAACTCACCGTCGCCACTGCGGGGCCGGCCCCAAAGCGGGACCGTTTCTGGGTAGCGATCGGAACTGAAGCCGCGGTTCCAATCCGGAGCGCCCATACGCGAGGGCCAGGGCATCCATTGGGGATCATGCATCAGGCGCGCAAAGCGCGGTTCCGCATCGTCCACGCAGGTGTAGGATGATTTAGACAACTCGAAAACAAGCGGCGTGGGGGAAGCTTGTTGTACCGGCTCCTGCATTACCGTAGTGCCTTGGGAATTATCAGTCGCCTGTGGCTCAATGGTGGGCACGGTGGTGACGGGAAAATTGCAGGCCGCTAGGGCAACAAGCAGTAAGAGGGGAATATGGTGGCTCTTCATAGGGTCACCACTCTACCAAATGGAGGATTAATTAGGGGTGTTAAAGTAAGCGAGGGCGAGTTTGAGGCGATCTTCCAGGGCTTCAGAGGCACCAGCCGGAATAGCCTGCATGGCAGATTGGGCCTCGACGACCGAATAGCCCAGCGAGGTCAGCGCTTCGAGAAGGTCGCTATCGCCAGGAACCATTTCGCCGAACTCGGCTACGCCGTCCACTGGGCCGATGCGATCCGCAAGATGCAGCACGATCTTTTGCGCCGTCTTGTTGCCCACCCCGGGCACCTGGCTGAGCACACTGCTTTGTCCGGCGCTGACGGCGCTTCGTATCGTAGCCACGTTCAGGGTGGAGAGGATGGCCAGGGCGAGCCGAGGGCCAATTCCATTGACCCCGATTAGGTGCGTGAAAAGCTGGCGCGCCTCATGGGTGGCGAAACCGTAGAGACTGAGTTCATTTTCGCGCACGACTAGATAGGTGGAGAGCGAAAGCGTGTGGCCGGTTTGAGCTTCGGCAAGTAATGGGGCCGGCGCGTTGACCAGCAAGCCAACACCACCAATCTCAAGGGTCAAATTGGTGCCGGCGATATGCGTTACACGGCCAGTGAGTGAAGAAATCATTTGGCGGATTGCTGCTCAAGCAGGGTTTGCCGATGAACCGAATGCAAGTGGCAGATGGCTACCGCGAGCGCATCAGCGGCATCGTCGGGTTGGGGGTCTTCAGGGAGATCGAGCAGAGTGCGCACCATACTCTGCATCTGGCGCTTGTCTGCGCCTCCATAGCCGGTAATCGCCTGTTTGATTTCTTTGGGGCCATAATCAGTTATTGACAGGCCAGCCTCCTGAAGAGCGAGCAACACGACACCACGCGCCTGTCCGACGCTCATCGCCGTGCGTACATTTTTTTGAAAAAAGAGCGATTCAACTGCGGCTGTTTCCGGCTTATGTTTCTTTAGCACGGTATTAAGGCCTGCATAAATCTGGGAGAGGCGTTGGGCAATGGGCGTATTGACTGGTGTGAGAATAACGCCCCAATCGACGGCCTGAAGATCCCCTGAAGCGTCGGCGCGTACAAGGCCGTAACCGGTGATGGCTGTGCCCGGATCGATGCCAATGGCCAACATGGCTTAGGCGGCGATTTCGGCTAAGACTTCGTCGCTGATCGTAAGATTGGAGAACACATTCTGCACATCATCGAGCTCCTCGACGGCTTCGATCACGCGCATGACCTGCAATGTTTCGCTGGGGCCCAGCGCAATTTCCTGGTTGGGTTGCATACGCAGGCCAGCATCGTCGATTTTGATGCCCGCACTTTTGAGCGCATCGCCAATCTTTTTGAAGGCGTCCACCGGGCCGACGATCTGGGCTTCGCCTTCGTCGAACTCAACATCGTCGGCACCCGCTTCAACCGCGAGCTCAAAGACTTCGTCTTCGTTGCGGCCAGCTATCGAGAATTCATAGAAGGCGATTTGTGCAAATTGCCAAGCTACGGAGCCTGTTTCACCCAGGCTACCATTATGGCGGGTGAGGATGTGGCGCAGGTCGGCAACCGTACGATTGCGATTATCTGAGACGCACTCAATCATCAGCGCGACGCCATGCGGGGCATAGCCCTCGTAAACGATCTGCTCCAAGGTAGCAGAGTCTTTGTCCTCGCCCGTGCCACGCTTGATGGCGCGATCAATGTTGTCGTTGGGCATGTTGGCAGCTTTGGCGCGGTCCACAGCCAGGCGCAAGGTAAAGTTCACATCCGGGTCGCCACCCCCTTCACGGGCAGCAAGAGCAATCTCGCGGGCGAGACGCGTAAAGACCGCGCCGCGCTTGGCATCCGTGCTGGCTTTCTTACGTTTGATGGTGGACCACTTGCTATGTCCGGACATGCGGTCTCCTAAATCAGGAATTTTTTCGCCCAATCGAGATTATATCATTAGGCTCTTTTCGGGCTTTTGGCAGAAGTGGGTTTTCGATTCCAGGCGAGCAAGCCAAGAATGATGCATACTAGGGCCGAAATTTCAAGGAGCCAATTTGGTTATTAAAGCCCTCAAAGATCACCCAAAACGATCCGAGCGTCTGCTTGAAATCACGCAGCAGCTCAGTGCCACGCTGGAATTGCCTAAGCTGCTGCAAAGCATCGTGGATGCTGCTGCGGAGCTGACCGACAGCGAACAAGCTTCCATCGCGCAATATTTTCCAGAGGAAGATGCGCTGCGCTTTATCGCTGCACACTGGATGGATGCGGATTTAATGGAAACGATGCTCATCCCGCTCGACAGCAGCATCACCGGGCAGGCGTTCAAAAAGAAAGCGCCCATCTCGGTTGCGGATGCACAAAACAATCCGCTTTTCTTCCGCTCGGTGGATGATGCATCGGGATTCAACACCAATTCGATGCTGGCCGTTCCCATGTCGATTCGTGGGCAGACCACCGGCGTGCTGAGTGCGCTGAACAAGAAGCAGGGCGCCAACTACAACGAGGACGACGTTGCCGTGCTGGAAACGCTGTCCTCACAGGCTGCGATCGCGTTGCACAACTCGAATTTGCTGCGGGAAACGCGCGAAGCGTATGCACATTTGGCTGAACTGGATGACATGAAAAACAGCTTTATCAGCATCACTTCGCATAGGCTGCGCATCCCCCTGGGGCTGATCCTGGGGCACGCAACGATCCTCAAAGAGAGCGTGTCAGGCGAAACGCTGGAGCAAATTGAAGTGATCGAGCGCAACGCGCTGCGCCTCAAAGATGTTGTGGAAGACTTGTCGCAAATCGAGACGCTTCAAAATCATCCGATTGATCTGCAACTCGCTGAATTCGATATCGCCGCGCTGATGCGGAAAACCACAGAAAACGCACAGGGACGGGCGAGCGAGAAGGGGGTAACGTTAGTAGCGAACCTCCCCAGTGAGCCGATCCAGATCGAAGGGGAAGCGGACAAGCTGCACGTTGTCATTGGCCACCTCCTCAAAAACGCCATCGCTTTTACCCCTGCCGAAGGGCGCGTGGAGCTGAGCCTGGAAGAGGCGGGCGGCTGGGCGGTGCTGCGCGTTGCCGATACGGGGATTGGAATCCAAGCCAAGGATCTGGAGCACATCTTCGAGCGTTTCTATCAGGCGGAGGCGCACATGACCCGCCGGCATGGGGGCATGGGGCTGGGACTATCCATAGCAAAGATGATGGTGGAATTACACGGGGGCAGTATTTCCGTAGAGAGTGTTGAGGGCCAGGGGAGCCTATTTGTTGTGCGCCTGCCCAAACGCCAGAAATAAGTTTAGGCGCAATGCGTTCTCTTGCCAGGCGTTCCAAAGCCACGATATAATCCGGGGGCGAAAAAATCCCTTCGCGTTTCATTCGGGGCGTGGCGCAGCCCGGCTAGCGCGCACCGTTCGGGTCGGTGAGGTCGGAGGTTCAAATCCTCTCGCCCCGACTGAAAAGTACTAGAAAACGACCCTTTCAGTGGAATTAAGTCCACAAAAGAGGGTCGTTTTCTTATTTCATTATCCCAGGTTAGGTGAAGTAACATTTGAATTTTTCTCCAACCGACCTCTTCACTGATCGAAACACAATTCAAGTACTTGAGTTCGAACTTCTAAAAACAACTATCGGTTAAGTTCAATAAACCTCAAAGTTTGATTAAACATTTTGGTGTTACAACTAATGTTGAGTTAACAAATTCGCCTATCTCGGGAAAGGCCAAACGTGAGAACCAAAATGCAGAGATTTAAAGCATGTTCCATTCTATTTCTGGTAACAATATCGGCCTGCACACAGCAACAAGCAAATAGTCAGAATGCATTGCGACCTCCTATTGCCATTAAAGATGTAAGCATTATTGATGTCCCCGGACGTCCTAACTTCGTATTTATTTTGGTTGATGATCTAGATCTTCTCCTGGGAACAGTTAATTACATGCCCAATTTACAGGAGGAAATCATCGAATCCGGTCTCACAATTGAGAATTTTTTTATTACTACTCCGGTTTGTTGCCCAGCAAGAGTCTCATTCCTAAAGGGACAATACGCACATAATCATGAAGTGTATGTCGTCAAACAAAATGGGACACGAAGGGTGGATAATCAATGGAGACTTTCCAACCTGAGTTAGATTATACATCGGCCGCGTGAAGGTTCTCCTGGCGGCGTAGTTGCAGGGTCAATCGCTTGATCTCATCTCGTTTGCTC